>CALIXG010000001.1 GCA_938046495.1 uncultured Candidatus Saccharibacteria bacterium
ATTGTCAGGTGAATACGGCAGTTCAGGCGCCGACGAAAACAGTTGGCGAAATCGTACGCAGTAATTCTTTAACTTACTTTAACTTTGTCTTTTTGTTTTTGGCGACACTGTTATTTTTAGTGCATGCTTATAAAGATATGAGTTTTTTGCCGCTGATTTTTATTAACTCCTTGATCGGTATTTTGCAGGAATTAAGGGCAAAGCAAATTTTGGATAAATTGAGTGTGCTGAATACGCCAAAAATCAAAGTAGTGCGAGAGGCTAAGGAGCAAGAAATTTGGACACATAAATTGGTGTTAGATGACATTATTATTTTGGAGGCGGGGGCGCAGATTCCAGCGGATGCCGTGGTAGTTTCGGGTGAAGTTCTGGTAAATGAGGCATTACTGACGGGTGAGTCGGATGAGATTAAAAAGACTACTGGCGACGAATTGATGTCGGGTAGTTTTGTGGTTTCGGGTAAATGTTATGCAAAATTAACTCGTGTAGGTGCGGAATCGTATATTTCACAACTAACCCTAAAAGCGAAAGCTATTAAGACCACTGAGCAATCGGAAATTTTGAAATCGCTAAATAATTTCGTGAGACTAGCGGGGATTTTGATTATTCCGATCGGTCTGCTAATGTTTGGCCAGCAATATCTTATTCATGCTACGCCGATAAAGATGAGTATTCAGGCGATGATTGCGGCGATAGTGGGGATGATTCCTGAGGGATTATTCTTGCTTTCTTCTGTGACATTGGTTTTATCGGCGGTGCGTTTGGCACAGAAAAAAGTGTTGGTGCACGATATGCATTGTATTGAAACTTTGGCACGCGTGGATGTTCTGTGTGTCGATAAGACTGGTACGATTACGAATGACAAAATGAGTGTGAGCGGCGTCTATGAGATGACCGGATCCGAAGTAAAAGATAATCTAGATTCAGATTTTTGGCGAACTATGATGGCGGAGGAAGCCGACAATGATACGATGAAGGCGCTGAAAAAGTTTGCCGAAGAGCGAACTGTTAGGGGATCGAAATTCGATAAGGATTCGGTGCAGCAAATCATCGGTTTTTCTTCGAAGCATAAATATAGTGGCGTGCAATTTAAGGATAAAACTTTTTTGATTGGTGCACCAGAATTTGTCCTAAAAGATGATCTGAAAAAATACGAAAAAACCATCCAAAAATTCACTAAGCAAGGGTATCGTGTCTTGATTTTTGGTGAAGTAACGAAGCAAAAAGATATTGAATTACTTGCTTCGGGCGAGCGGGAGATTTCACCGATTAAGCCGATTAATATTGTGCTTTTAATGAATGAAATTCGTGAATCAGCGAAGCGTACTTTTGATTATTTTGTAAAACAGGGCGTGGAAGTAAAAGTAATCTCTGGAGATAATGCTGAGACCGTTTCAATTGTGGCGGAAAAAGCGGGGATTAAAAATACGAGGAAATTTATTGATCTTTCGAGCTTGCCGGAGGGGTGTGATTTTGAAAAGATTGTGTTAGAAAATACAGTTTTTGGACGCGTAAAGCCAGAAGAAAAACGGAAGATGGTGAAAATTTTACAAAAGGCGGGACATACGGTGGCGATGACCGGAGATGGGGTGAACGATATTTTGGCTTTGAAGGATGCAGACTGTTCGGTGGCGATGGCTTCAGGTTCACAGGCGGCTTCGCAGGTGGCGCAACTAGTACTACTGGATTCGGATTTTTCGCGCATGCCGCAGATTGTAGATGAGGGGCGTCGAGTGGTGAATAATTTGGAGCGTTCTGGCTCGTTATTCTTGGTGAAGAATGTCTTTTCGTTCATTGTGGCACTACTCTCGATTGGTTTTGGTTTCATGTATCCACTTTTACCGACCCAGGTTTCATTAGTCACGATGTTTACGATCGGTGTGCCAAGTTTCTTCTTGGCGCAAATTCCGAATAAGGATTTAATTCGGGGAAATTTCATGATTAATATTTTGAAAAAGGCGATTCCGGCGGCGCTGACTAACGTGGTGATTGTTTTGGCGTTAATTAATTTGAGACTTTGGTTGGGGCTCACGCGCGAACAACTGGGGATGCTTTGTGTCTTAGGTTGGGAAGTGGTAGGAATCACTTATCTCGCGCGAATTTGTATGCCGTATGATAATATTTGGAAGAAATTAATTGTGAGTGGATGTACCTTCGGCATGTTATTCTGTATGATTTTCTTACAAAGTTTATTTAGCGTGCATATTAATTTATCGATGATTGAGTGGGTAATCTTCGGCGCGATTTTAATTATTACGGTACCACTGATGATGACAATTGAAAATATGTCACGATGGCTTTATCGTAATGTAATGATTAAAATTCTAAAGAATAAGATTATTGATAAGTTACCAGAAATCGAATAGTTAATTATTAATCAAAGTCTGGATGATTGGATATCTTAGAGGTTGTGACTTTTGGGATATTGAATGAGAATAAAAAATATCAGCTTCGTAGCTGATATTTTATTTGAAGTTTTTGGGCTTTAGCTTTTTACCAACCGTCGCCGCCATGGGGCTTTAGTTTTTACCAGCCGCCACCGCCGCCACCGCCGCCGCCACCGCCGGAGAAGCCACCGCCACTGGAGTAGCCAGAACCGCCACTGCTGCTACTGG
>CALIXG010000002.1 GCA_938046495.1 uncultured Candidatus Saccharibacteria bacterium
ATTGCTTTCATCTATTACATTTTCCGTCTTTTCTAACTTTGTTGATTTGTCGGCGAATACCATAATATTAGTAAGAAAAATAGTATTCAAAAATATAATTAGGACTAGAAATAGTATTATTCTTTTACACTTTATCATTATTAATTCACTCCTGCTAAGCAAATATCAATATAGTCAGCTATTCTTCCTTTTTCTTCATCGTTGACATTAGAGTATACACCGTTAAAGATTTTTCTAACAACATGACTATCTTCAACCGAATCTTTACTTATTTTCCATAAATTATATTTTTCTATACAAATATCAGGTCCTTTAATAGTATTATGTACATATCTGCAATTAAATTTTTGTACGGTCTCCTCTAATTCCTTTTCCGTTTCTATTAGGTCGTAAATTTTTTTATACGAAATAATGTAATCGGTTTTATCGTTTTGTTCGTTATATTTTTCAATATACTTAGAATCTAGATTAATATAGGCTAGATAAAAATCACTATACACTGCCACGGTGCGTGAATACGTTTGAAGACGTTTATTTACGACATTTATTAATCTATCGAATACTTTTTGCTTATTTTTATCACCAAACCCCAACTTCTTGTTCTCAAGTTTCTGCTTAAGTTTTTCCAATAATTGTTTAATATTCGCTATTTGATTATATATTTTTGAATTCATAATTTCATCAAACTCATGATTTTCAGCATAGATTGACGCAATGACTATTTCAGCGGTATCAATTTTTTGCATATCTTCTGATTGGGAGATTTTAAGTAATTCTTCTTTACTCATGGTCCTGGGATCGACAAAAATTGCTTTAGCCAAAAATCCTATCACGGCTAATAAAACCACCCCGATCACGCCAAAAACAAGATACTTCTTCAGGTTCTTATTTTTAGGTTTGGCGGCGTAGGCGTTTGGAATAATAATGTCGGAAAAATCACCACCTTGTGGAGCGGAAGTAAAAGAATTGTTTGTGTTTTGGTCCATTTGGTTAAATTATAACATAAGAGTTTTAAAAATAAATCGCAAAAAAGTCAGTTTATTTTCAGCTTCGAGTATCATACTTAATTTAGATACGAAAAGTATCGAAATTCCACATTTTTCAAGCCACCAAAAAACTCCAGCCGAGACTGGAGTTTTTGGTTGGACTTCGCAGGTTGTTTCAATGATAATACATTTTTTAACTCAAGACGTATTTTATTATCATCACGCAGTTTTCAACCAGTTAGCTTGGGTCTCCCCGCTTAATAATTTAAGCGAGAAGGCTTATCCCAGGCTAAGTATTGACGTCCTAAGAAAATCTTCGGAGCGGTCAATTAGCGAAGTTTTTTACGGCTAGAAAGGTAAAGACCAGCAGTCGTAACGATAGAACCAAGACCGAAGGCTGAGCTAATTACGGTTTCAGGACCGGTTTTTGGCATTTCCTTTGGAAGTTCTTGTTTTGGTTTTTCTGGGTTTGGAGTAACTGGAGTTACTGGTTTTTCTGGGGTATTTTCACAGGTTTTCTTAACGTAAACATCTGCGCTACCTTGAACAGCGAAACCATTAGCCGAAGCCTTAGCCCAGTTGATCAAACGGTTATTACCACAAATAAGATTTTCATCGACAACCTTAGCGGTGAAACGGACATAACCATCACCATTAATATTGTAGCCACCAATATTCAAACCACCATTAATAACGGTGTTGGAATCAGTAGTTAGACCATCTTTGTGTTTTGAGGTAAATAACTTAGTAGTACCATTAACATATTGCATGTTCTTTGGTAAAGAGTCGCTTACAACAACATCCTTAACAGCAGAAGCATTAAGGTTCTTGTAGTGAATCTGATATTCAACAGAGTCGCCAACCTTGGCATCGATAGAAGTTTTCCATTCCTTATCGCCAAGCATACGAACCTTCTTAGTAATAGAGGTGTTTTCGAAAACTGGTTTAACCTTAATAGTGACATAACCAGCATAGTTGTAACAACCAGGGAGGTTACCATCTAATTTGTCATAACCAACTTTCACACCACCGTTTACGATAGAGTCAGATAGGGTAGTACCGTTCTTGAAAATGTTATTTTCAAAGATAGCAGAACCTTCAACATAGTCAAGGTAGAAAGCACGACCGTCAGCGCTCTTAAGATTCAAAGAATCCCAGTAACGAGATGGAGTTGCATTTGAGGCATTAATGAAGCCAGAAATACGAGCAGTCTTAGAAACCACAGTTGGTAAAGAAATTTCAGTGGTGACATCTTTAGCCACAGCGTTAACACCCTTAGGGTTGTTGTTGTGAACATAAAGACGAACTACGTAAGTTTTACCTTCTTCAACGTTAACATCACCGATGTTCCAAACGTTGTTTTTGCCATTGTTACCAGTAGCTTCGTCGCGAATACCCAAGAAGCTGCGTTCATCGTTTAATGGCATAATGACACCGGCCTCTTTTTCCTTAGCGGAGATAGAAGAACCGTCGTCCTTGATAGAGTTCATGACGATCTTGTCGCCAAGTTTACCAGCGTTAATGTCAGCGATAGTGTAAGTAGCGCGACCGCCAGCGTTATCACCCCAACCAGATACAGTTGCAACAGTAGCAAGACCAGCAACAGTCACGGTAGCAGCGATGGATGCAAATTTGAATGCTTTTTTCATAAAAGCTCCTTTCAATTAAATTGTTCCTGTTATAAAATTTTGTTTTCGATTTGACTACACGAATCTAAATCTTTTTCTTCTAGCCAAATTGTTAATTTTCGTCTATGCCACTGAAATCGAATCGTCTCAAGAGTAAACACGAATTACCCGGCGGCCTGAGCCGCCAGGGTAATTAAGGTACAACATAGATGTAGATGAGTTGTACTGAAGTCAATTACTGAAATCCATTACTGGACTTCATCCAGAACGTCATTACCTTCGGCAATGTCGTCAACCTTGACTCCATTTTGGTCTCTGTACTCAGCTGATTGCGGCTGAGTTTCTGTAGCGTAATCTTTTCGATTTTCATACGCTGCTTCAGATTCCTTGATGTTTTTATTCTTATCTGGAGCCGGAGTTTCCGGTTTTACGTCAGCGGGTTTTTGATGCCCTCCATCGCTACGAACCGCGGGGTCCGTAGACTCGAAGGCATCACTACCGACAGTAGTGTTACCACCACCGATTTTGGCGCCGCCGTTATTGACCGGATCCTGAGAAGGTTTCTTCTCGGGTTGACTCTCATGGTGATTATTTCCACCACCGCCATTTCTACGCGGCCGAGACTCCTTGGTTTCCGGCTCAGTCTGCTTTTGAGTTTCGGGCGCGGTAGTTTCCTGAACCTTGGTCTCCTGCTCAGACTCTTTAACCTTTTTCTTCTTCTCGGTAATCTTCACTTTGATAAGCTCTGGACGCTTATCGTGTACGTTAATTCCAATCTTGAAGATCTCGGTGCCAGCTTTATTTACATAAGCTAGCACTAAGGCGTCACGAGTAAACTCGTAGTGCGCCTCGGTAAACGTCGTGAGTTTGGCGGAATCAGTATTCGCCAAACTCAGTGGATAATGGTGATTTGTAGTCACCAATTGTACTCCTTGGTTGATAAGCCGATCTCTAAGCCACAATGTAGCTACGCCGAGCTTGAGCTGTCTATCGTTGATATACAGCTTTCCGCCCTCCTCTCGGAGATAGTTCTGACCACCAGTTCCGTCCTTCATGAATCTGTCATATTCAAGTTGTGCCTCATTTAACCAGGGGTTAATCTGAGGGAGAGTAGTTCCATCACTCAAGGTTATATTCGAGAATATTTTAATCCACGATTGAGTACATACATAATTTGTTAGAACTTCCTGGTTATCCTCTGTAATCATGATAGCTACTTCGTCTTCGCTATACTTCTCGCCATCCTTCGTTCCGTGAGTCACGGAGAAAGGCGTGGATAGAGCATCACTAAAGCCAGATCCTGCGACTCTTTCGGCTGCCTTATTCGGCATCGAATTGTCGCAGAACTCTCGACTGAGTTCTGGGTATGCTTTCGCATACTCATAGTTATCGAAATCGAATGTCAATTCTGACTTCTCGGCTTCTGCGTCTTTAGCGGAAAGGGTTTCCGACTCTGCGTCTGCGTGATTTCTTTGACAAGATTTCACACCAGTAACTAGAGCTAATATTACCAATAATACTACGAGAATCCCCGCAAGAATTCTTGTGTCTTTTCCAAACTTTGCCTTTTTCATATTTTCACCTCTTTCTGTTTTTCTTGGAGACTCCATTTTCGATATGGGAAATGTGGAGTCTGGCCAAAAATGTAGCAACAAATACGACGATCATCATGCAACTAAGCACAATGCCGTCTGTGTTCGAGCTGTCGATTTCGATTTTCAGCGAGATTAATCCGAAGACAAATCCCACAAGCGTCAAAATCTGACAGATCTCCTCCATTAACATTTCCTCATTCATAGAAGTTACCTCCTAAAAGATGGCTACTCGAATTATCCAGTATATCACGAAGATAATTGCGACAGCCAGGACAATAGTAACCGGGTTGATTTTTCTAAACAAATCCGTGAGGATTGTATCATCTTCCCAGTCTTCGTCATCAACAGGATCGAGGACTTCTTCTTCCTCTTCGTCAGATTCTTCTTCGAAGTCAGTGAACTCTGGTTCTTGACTTGAAGCTTCCTCTTCCGGAGTGGGGGCTTCCTTGGCAGTGGCAGATCGATAGTTCTTAACGATCTCTTCGATCGCCGCCTGCTGGGCTTCGGGGCTTGGGTCACCAGCTAGCCGATTGAGAATTTCAGACAGCTTTTGCTGCTGAACTTCTGTCATGCTAGGGTTCGTGACTTCCACCTTGGGCTTATCCTCTGCGTCAGATTTCGGCGCAGAGGTGGTAGTCTGAGCTTCATCAGTCTGAGTGTTTTTCGGCGGATTTGATTCGGCCTTTTTATCCTCAGTCACTGACTTTTGCTCAGTGGTTCCACTTTTGGTTCCTTGAACTACGCTACGAAGTTTTTCATTGTCCTCCTGAAGCTTATTTTGCTGATTCTGCATGCGCTCAATTTGCTCACGCAGCTTAGCATTTTCGACTTCAGCCTTACTTTTCTTTTTGGCTCTTAACTTAGGGCCGCCAAGATAAGTAAAAGTAACTACAACAATCGCAGCTAACCAGGAAAGGAAAGTTACCATTGCAAAATCCATGATATTTAAAATATCATGTTTCATCTGAAAGTAGCTAAAAAGCTGCCACCAAACCGGTGTAATTCCGACAAATAGCGCCACAATACAAACCAGTTTCACCTTACGGTAATTCAACTTCCGAAATTCCAGAAGGCTATACACCGCAATCGCTGCTAACTCGACTACAAAAGTCACTGCAGCAAGTTGTGGTTGCAGTTTTGGAAACGCTAGACTCCCGAAAATTGGTAGTAATAGCAAGCCTAAACTTACTGAACAACCCTTCAGGAGACCTTTTTCAATCGCCGAGAACTCTTGATTAGACTTGGTTTTTCGAGCACATATGGCATAAAGAATGGCATATGTAACGACAACAATCATAGCTGAAATTAGACAATAACTCATTTTGATTCCCTCCTCTGTTGCGCTCGGTTTTCCGAGGCAAAAAAATGATTTTTTCAACATCTCATCTATATATAACAGGCGTTAAATTATTTTACGCCTGAGATGATTCGATTTTAATGGACGTCTTGGTAATTCAAGCGGTTAAGCCAGATCACAGACTGAGATGATTATACTATAAATGCTTGAAAATGTCAATGTTTATATCACAAGCATTAGCGTTTTTAGTATGTCTGTTTCAATAGCAATAAAATAATCATAAGAGTTTTCGATTTCTTAAAAGCAAATATGGGTGATTTATGGAGCTGAAAAAGTGGCTTGTATCGCGAGTGGATGGGTATAAAATTTGCTATAATGGAAGAAAATGGAGGTGAAATGGGCGGCATAATTGGCAGTTACGGACAAAGTGATTTAATGCGCGGTAATTCCGGTAGACAGCAAGAGGCAGGCGATTTATATCAGAGATCACGCGGGCAAAATGGCATGAAAGGTAGCTTTGACATTCGAGGTGGCAGTTCGGAGTCTAGCCAGAATAATGGCTTTGGTCGAGTGGAAAGCCAAGAGACCAATCATGGTTATGGCTACGTAAAAAATCCCGAGGAATTAAAGCGTGGCTATGGGATGGTAAGTGAGAGTGAGAAAAACCGCGGATATGGCGTACTGAGTAGTGACGGCGAGAGACGTGGATATGGCGTGACTCCAGGCGATGGGTACAAACGCGGATACGGAAGACTTGGCGGAACTGAATCTAATAACGGAGTATCTGGCGTGCGACGTGCGCCGAGTGAAGCTATGCAACGCGATAAGATGATGGGAATGGGTGGCGGGCCTGCCGGCGGTACTGGATTCTCGGGCGGCGCTGGTTTTTCTGGGGGCAGTAGACCTTCTGGCGGGAATATTAGGCCGGTGATTAAGCCTAATTTCTGATTCTTGGGGAAAATTAATAATCTATAATTGAAAAAACTAGTTGAGTTTGCTACAATCTAGGAAGCGTACAGCGCATTTTTGAAAATTTGGTGGGTGTAGCTCAGTTGGTTAGAGCGTCTGATTGTGGTCCAGAAGGTCGTCGGTTCAATTCCGATCACCCACCCCATTAGCGAGTGTAGTACAGCGGTTAGTATACAAGTTTTCCAAACTTGGGATGAGAGTTCGATTCTCTCCACTCGCACCAGAACAAAAAAGAAAGAACGGTTACGTTCTTTATTTTTTGGTCGCCTGTACGAGAAAATTTGCGAAGCAAAGTTACTCGCACCAGGTTATAAAAAGAAGAGCATTTGTGCTCTTATTTTTTATGACCGCCCGTATGAGAAAGACCACGTAGTGGGATTACTTACATCAAGTTATAAAGAAAAAGAGGTCTTTGATCTCTTTTTCTTTATTGGAAGAAGGCGAAATAGACGATGGCGCCGACCAGTGCTCCGAAGATACTCATGGCGATAAGCGCAAAAACTAATGAAAGATTGGTCTTACGCATAGAAGGATCGTCAATAATGACAGCCTGCTGCTTGGCCTTGGCCTTTTCAGATTTATTTTTTGCATAAATAGTTTTGCGAGAATTATTTTCCTCTTCGAAAGTGTAATCCTTAATTTTAGAGCCCGGACCAAGTAGTTCGGAAGTAAAATCAGAGGAGATGAAATTCTCTTGTCCGTTAGCGAGTGGACGCTTTTGCACCTTATCAGTATTGATGAATGGGCTGCGGCCACCAAGGATGTAGTTGGAATTATTATTCGCAATGTCAGACTCAGCATAAAGCGAAGTGGATTTTGGCTTTTCGCTATCCGAGAAAGAATATGCTGAACGAGCTGGAGCGACCGTAGCTATAGGCTCATATTGATCATTCTGGTCAACCGAAGCAAAGGCAGAGTCAATAGAATCTGGCGTGAGTGCGCTTCCCTGGTTTTTTGGCAAAGTAGAAATAGTATTTGAACGGCCGGCGGTCGGATAATACATGGTAGCTGATGGATTACCAGAGGTAGATGCCGAACTTTTACCGTGGAGTTGCTGATTATCAACAGAGTCAAAGAGCGCCTCGAGATCCTCGATTTCATCATAATTATCATAGTTTTGCAAGGCATCACGTACACTTGAAGAAACCAGGGTAGTTGGAACTGGAGCTTTAGCTGGGTAAGTCTGTTGAGATTCGGAATTTATTTCAGACTCAACTTTTTTAGCTGGACGAATGCGACCAAAAAGTGTGCGGCTTGGACTGGCGGTAATCTGAATACGAGAAACCGGCGAAGGCGCCTTAAATTTGGAAGCGACAGAAGCGGCGGAGGTAGCAGAATTAACAGCAGTAATAGCGGAACCCGCAAAAGAATTTGCAGCATTAGTAACCGAAATTGACCCAGCGGAAGCGGCGTTAGTAACTGAAATTGCGGTAGGTGCAGGCTTCATCTTCGGAGCCAAGCTAGCACTGCCTACCGGAATTCGGCCGGTAGCACGTGGTAATTCACCAACCTTACGCTTGGCTAATTCTTCCTTGGCGCGTTGTTTTTCTAACTCGTAGCGTCTCTGTTTGGCCTGGTTTTCACGTTCAATAGCCTGGCGTCGTAAAAGAGCTTCTTGTTCAGCCTGTTTTTTAGCGATAGCCTGCTGTTTTTCTTCGATTTCACGCTGTAATCTAAGTTCACGATTACGCAAAGATTCTTCGGCCTGAGAGCGAGCTAATTCCTGCTTCGCGGCCTCAATGCGGCGACGATTATAGTCCATGGTTTGATTTTGGAGTTCAATCTGGCGCTGAATTTCCTCACGACGTTCGCGCTCTTTTTTTGCCTGTTTTTTGCGCTCTAATTCACGTTCGGAAAGCGAATAAGTGTAAGCCGAAGTAAGCGTGCGAGTACGAGAGGGGCTAGCGATAGCGGAATTCGTAGCGGCAAAGGCAGAAGTACGATTGTTGGCACCGGAGGCACCGGCGAAAGCATTACGACCATTAAGACTGGTGGCTCCAGAATTCGTGGCAGAAGAAATAGTGCCAGCAGTTTTGCGGACAGGAGAAAAATCCATCATGCGACCTTTGACAGTGGTATTTTGGGTGTTCTTTCCTTGCATATTCATGTTTAATTATACTCGATTTTTTGATTATTCACGAACCTTTTTTGCGGTCTCAATAATACTAACAAACGACTCAGAAACTAAACCTGCACTGCCAATAAGTAGACCATTTACGCCTGGCACAGTGAGGTAGGCACCGGCATTATTCGGATTGACACTGCCACCAAAAAGTACGGGAATTTCAGCGACGGTTTCTTCCCCATAAATAGAGGTGAGTTGGTCGCGGATAATCTTCACGGCGTCAGCGATTTCATCTGGACTGGCGATATGTGCGGCCTTGGTACTAGAGATAGCCCAAACTGGTTCATAGGCGATAATACATTTTTTAATATCGTCACTATCGATTTCGGAAAGACCACCAAAAATTTCATCACGCAAGACATCGATAGTTTCACCAAAATTACGTTGACTTTCAGTCTCACCAACACAAAGAATTGGAGTAACGCCATTACGAATCGCAGCGGCGACCTTCTGAGAGATTTCACGGTTAGTTTCACCAAAAACAAAGCGGCGCTCGGAATGACCGATGATAGCGTAAGAAACTAAACCGCGGAGCTGAGCGATAGAAACCTCACCAGTATAGGCACCAAAATCACGGTAATAAAAATTCTGAGCAGCAAGCTTAATCTTAGACTTGTTACGTTCAAGTTGAAGTGAAAGGCTAGAGAGCGAAGTAAAACTTGGAGCAATCACAATTTCAAGGCCACGACTAGGTTTGATTTTTTTAAGTAATTTCTGCAAAAAGATAGAAGACTCACCGATGGTCAGATTCATCTTCCAGTTGCCCACAATATATGTTTTCATAATCTTATTATAGCATAATCAGTTTGAGAATTTTAACCACAAAAAGTGAGCGTTTTTGCTATAATAAGCAAAAGAAATACCGCAGAGAGGAATAGAGATGAAGAAAGTATTATCCTTTGATATTGACCAAACCTTAAATATTGCCAAAACCCCAATTCCCGATGAAATGGCTTTATTACTTAGTGAATGTTTGAATGAATTTGAAATTTGTCCAATTTCGGGTCAGAAATTTGAGCAATTTTTAATTCAAATCGTGAATCGCCTAGTTGAAGTCGCCGACGTTACGCCAGCGCAACTGGCGCATCTTCATCTTTTTGTAGCGCAAGGTACACAGTATTATCGCTACCAGCCAACCGCGAATGGGAATGATGGATCAGTCTATAATGAGAAGAACTGGGAACAGGTTTATAATTATCCTTTAACCGAAGAAGAAGTGGCAAAAATTACCGAAGCACTAGAAAGTTCGGCCAAAGAAGTGGGGTATTGGGAAGAAGACAAGCTTCAACCTGGCGATGAAATTATCGAAAATCGTTTGTCGCAAGTAACTTTCTCGGCACTTGGGCAAAAGGCGGGTACGGAGGCGAAATACGCCTGGGATCCAGACTGCAAGAAACGTAATTTGATTGCTAAGCTCGCCAAGGAAAAAGTACCAGACTTCTCTTTCGAAGTGGCAGGAACCACTAGTATCAACGCCTTCTGCGACGGTTTAAACAAATCATTCGGCATGAATCACCTGAT
>CALIXG010000003.1 GCA_938046495.1 uncultured Candidatus Saccharibacteria bacterium
GATAATCATAATCACGAAGGTGGCAGCGAATACCCCCATAATGAATTTACGTTTGAAGTTATATTCTGGTACACTGTTAAGATCGATTGGCTTAAAAGTGGCAGCGACAGAAGAATCGTCAGCGTATTTACCAGCTTTAACCTTCTTTGCGTAGTTCATGACGAAGAAGATGGCAAGTACAAGCATAGCAATGAGTACGAGCATTTGAATCCAGAGGATGTTGCCGAGTTGAACGTCAGCGGTTCTCGCGGCAATACCCGTAGAAAATGGGTTGACCGTGGAAGCTAGCACGCCGACTCCGCCACCTAAGACAATCATCATGATAGCGGTCATGGAGTTGTATCCAGCGGCCATCATGACTGGGATAATCAGGGCATAAAAGGCGACAGCTTCTTCTTGCATACCGTAAGTGGTACCACCAATTGCAAACAAGGTCATCAAAATTGGAATAAGATAAATTTCTTTACCGTTCATCTTCTTGAGAAGACCACCGAGGGCTGCATCGAGGGCACCGGTTTTCATGGTAATACCAAGGAAGCCACCGAGAATCAAAACAAAGACGATGACATCGAGACGGTCGGCCATACCTTTGATTGGAGCCATAAAGACGTCCCAAAGACCTTGGCGATGATCGACGGTAGTGACTTCTCCGGTTTCTTCGTCTACGGTGCGTTCGACTTTGTCGATGCGCTGGTAGGTGCCGGCTTCGCGAATTTCCTGAGACGAATTATTCGGATCTTTAATCATATTATATTTACCGGATGGAATAACCCAGGTGAGGGCTGCCATCAGGCCGATGATCGCAAACAAAACAGCAAAAGCCGATACCTTCTTGGTATGAGGGGTTTTTTGTTTTGGTTGTTTCTTCACCTTTTGAGGTTTTGCAACCATATATGTCCTTTCATATAAGTTTGGTTTATATGATTCAAGTATAGCACTTATGCTAAAAAAGAAGCAGGGGGTCTGCTTCTTTTTTATTGTGGAAAACTGAAATCAGTCTGGATTTTGGGTAGAATTTTTTGGAGAGTTCTAGAGAGTTAAATCCATAACTGCTTCAATGGTATAAACCCGGTTTTCCGCTTGATCAAAGACGGCACTGTTCGGACTATAGAAGACTTCGTCAGAGACTTCCATGGCATCAAGGCCGTATTGTTCGAGAATTTCTTTACCAATCGTAGTTTTCTTATCGTGGAAGGCTGGCAAGCAGTGTAAGAAAATAGTGTTTTTCTTGCGAGTAGCCTGCATCAGCTCACGATTAACTTGATAGGATTTAAGAAGATTGATGCGTTCTTCAAATTTAGCTTCTTCGCCCATGGAAACCCAAACATCGGTATAGATTGCATCCGCATCGGCGACGGCTTCGTAAGGATTCTCCACGATTTTGATAGTGGCGCCGGTTTGATATTTTTCAATCAAAGCGTTGCATTCATCGATAAGAGATTGTTCTGGGAAAAGCTCGCGAGGGGTACCGATGGAAAAATGAAGACCTAAGAGGGCCGAAGCAATCATTAAGGTGTTGGCGACGTTATTGCGGCCATCACCCACGTAAGCGAGGTGGGTGCCACGTAGATGGCCCACGTGTTCCATGATAGTCAACATATCGGCGAGACCTTGAGTCGGGTGGAATTTGTCGGTTAGACCATTCCAAACTGGGACGCCAGCATATTTGGCAAGTTCTTCGACGGTCTCATGGGCGAAACCACGAAATTCAATACCGTCAAACATGCGGCCAAGTACTAAAGCGGTGTCGCGAATGGATTCTTTTTTGCCGAGCTGAATGTCATCTTTGCCGAGATATTCAGCATGCATGCCGAGATCGCGAGCACCACAAACGAAGGCGCAACGAGTTCTAGTGGAAGCTTTTTCGAAGAGAAGAGCGATAGTCTTCCCTTCGTGGTTTTTATTAGAAACGCCAGTCAGCTTATTATTTTTGAGTTGTTTGGCAGTTTCCAGCATAGTCTGAACTTCGCGTGGGGTGAAGTCTTTGAG
>CALIXG010000004.1 GCA_938046495.1 uncultured Candidatus Saccharibacteria bacterium
GACAGCGTAAAGCGTCACATTTTACTAGCCAAACAAACTTTTTCCAAACCGCCTGCCCGCTATACCGAAGGTTCACTGGTGAAAAAACTCGAGGAACTCGGCATCGGTCGTCCAAGCACCTACGCCTCAATTATTAACGCTATTCAGGTCAGAAATTACGTGGTGAAAGGTGAATCTGAAGGTGAACCGCGCGATGTCTTACAGTTCGTGCTCGATGAATCGAACCAACTCTCTGAGCAAACTATTTCAGAAAAAACCGGTTCCACCAAGGGTAAACTCATGCCAACTCCAGTGGGTGAATTAGTCTCCAATTTCCTCTGCGAAAATTTCAAAGATATCGTCGACTACGATTTTACTGCTGGCATCGAAGAAAAACTTGACCTTATTGCCGAAAAGAAACTTACTCGCCTAAAAATGCTCCGTGATTTTTATGGTCCATTTTCTGAGGCTATTGGCGCTTCTGCCATGGCCAACCGCTATAATTCTGCCACTGAATTAGGCACCGACCCTAAAACCGGCAAAAAAATCTATGCCAAAATTGGTAAAAATGGCGGCTTCTTGCAGCTCGGTGAAAATGAAAAAGAAAGTGGCGAAAAACCGATCTTTATTCCTCTGCCAAAGGGTAAAACCGTGAAAACCGTAACTCTCGAACAGGCACTCAAACAGCTAGAATTGCCAGTGCTACCGCGTTCTCTTGGTCATGCCAAGGATGGCACCGAATTAATTGCCGCTAATGGCCCCTTCGGTCCCTTCATTAAAGCTGGTGCGCATAATATCGCACTTAATAAAATTAACGAGGCGGAAAATCCATACCATATTACCCTTGAAACCGCCGAAGCTCTCTATCAGAAGAAAATCGACTCCATTCTCGCCGACTGGGGTGACATCAAGATCATTAACGGCCCATTTGGCCCCTACATTAAGGGTCCAGCTATAAAACCAGCTAGCGGTAAAGGTCGCGCCAGACCAAATAACGCTAAAATTCCAAAAGATCGTGACCCGAAGTCCATCACCAGGGAAGAAGCGGAAGAAATTCTTCTAAGTTCCAAGGCTCCAGCCACCAAAAAAGCTCCAGTCAAGAAGACTACCGCTAAGAAAACCTCGGCGAAAAAGGCCACTACTAAGAAAACTGCGGCAAAAACCAAAGCGAAAACTGCAGCCAAAAAGAGCTAAAAAATACCGCTAGCCACCAAATCTAGCCGAATCACAAAAAGCTAGAAATTACCAAATCTAGCCAAATCGCAAAAACTACCATAAAATCAAAGTCGCCTCCTGTCTATTAGACTAATAGGAAGCGACTTTTTTACCACCACCACAACATTAAA
>CALIXG010000005.1 GCA_938046495.1 uncultured Candidatus Saccharibacteria bacterium
GGGGAAAATCTCGCTGCTGCTAAAATTCCACTCGATGTGAATGATCAAATCAAATTATTTGCCTTTAATCATTCCACTAGTAGTGTAGCGAATGGACAAATTGCTACAGAAAATTCCGCTGGCGCCAATCCTTATAATGAAGAGGAGTTTAAAACCGAACTCGCTGCCGCGAAAGCTAAGAATAAATTTGTCATTGTGAATGTTCAGTATTTTGAATGCTATGCTTACCCGAATGGAAAAATAGCTTTCCCAGAATGTGATAAGCCAATTCCTAATCAAAAAGAATTCTTCCGCCATTTTATTGATCTCGGTGCTGATATGGTAGTGGGTACTTCCGCCCATCAACCTCAAACTTATGAACTTTATAAGGATAAACCAATCTATTACGGACTGGGCAATCTCTTCTTTGATCAGATTAGTTGGCCGGATACCATGCGTAGTTTGATTTTAACCCATTATTTCTATCAAGGGAAATATCTGCAAACCCGTATCTCGCCTACCCTATACGATGAAAATTTTCAGACCTATCTTATTGACGAGACCGCTTCACGCGAATATTTAAGACGTCTAGTCTACGCCTCGCCAAAAGGCTACTAATAGAGTAAAACGCAAAATAAAAAATGTGTTAAAATATAACCATAAAAGGTTTATTTGATATGAAACGAGTTTCTCAGAAAAAATCACACAAGAATAAGATTATCGTTTGGTCACTTTTCTTTTTAGTACTCATTATTCTAGCTGGTGTAATTGTCTATCAAATCCTAAAAGACAATAAATCACGTTCAAAAACACCTAGTTTAGCGGGGAGTACTCAAAATATTGAGAATAAAATTGAAAAAACCAATATACCAGAAGCTAAAACTATTAATAATGAAGATGGCACACCCGAAGATGCGGCGGCTGGCCGTACCCCAAAAACCCCCGAAAAATATGAGGGCCAAGATGTAAATCAACTTGAAAAACTTACTGGCACTATTACTTATTCTGCAAAAGCTGCAGATAACTATCGTATCCGGGTGAATATAGATCAATTTCTGAAGCTACCTGGTACTTGTAAACTTACTGTGATTTCTGCAGGTAAAGTTGTATATACTGATTCAGTAAGTGTAATCTCCAATCCTTCTTCTGGGTCTTGTAAAGGATTTGATATTCCGCTTACGAAATTATCTCCTGGTGAATATGATATTAAAATTGAAATTAACGCCAATCAAAAAACTGGTATTATTGAAGGGAAGGTTACTATTTAATGATCAATCAAACTGTACGAATTATCCCAGAGAAAAATTCCAAAACCCCAAAAAGACGAATTGTATTTACGAAAAATACACCGCTATTATTCTTTGCCTTTTTTATGGTTTTTG
>CALIXG010000006.1 GCA_938046495.1 uncultured Candidatus Saccharibacteria bacterium
AGATGGAAGGGGCGGCGCCAGAATTAAAGATTAAGCTTAAAGTGGAAGTGACGGCGGGGCAGAATCTCGGAGAACTATGACGATGAAGCTGGAAATTTATCAGGGTGCAGAGGGGGAGGTATTTTTCGATGTAGACGAAATGAACCAGACGATTTGGGCGGAACAGGGGAAGATTGCGGAGCTTTTTGAGGTGGATCGTACAGTAATTTCTCGGCATTTACGTAATATTTTTGCGGATGAAGAGCTGGAAGCAAAAAAATGCGTGAAGGAAGAGGTAGAGGAGCGTCTTGAGGGCGGTCGTCGAATTGCGCGTAAGATTAAGAAATATAATTTGGACGTGATTATCTCGGTGGGTTATCGAGTGAATTCGAAAAAAGCCACGAAATTTCGTATCTGGGCTTCTTCAATTATTAAGCGTTATATGACGGAGGGGGTGGCGGTTAATTATGATTTAGTGAAGAAACTGCCGGAGCAAAGCGAAAAATTGCAGAATCTAGAGGAGACGCTGGGGATTGTGCGCAGGATGTTGACGGAAACTAGCTTGAGTGCGAATGAGGCGAATGGAGTGCTTGAGGTAGTGACGAAATATGCGGATAGTTTTGCGACGATTTCAGAATATCTGAACAATAAAATTATTTTTTCAGTAGACACCAGAGCGAGAAGAGATTTGAGTGAAGTGGAGATTGAAAATTATATTTCAGATCTACGCGAGAGATTGAATGAGAGTGAAAATTTCGGGGTGCTGGCGGAAAATAACAGGGGTGAAACATTGATTTCGGCCCGAATACAAAATTTGTTCGAACGAAGTGATTCGGTGGCTAGACGAGCGGCAAAGTTACTTTATTTTATTGTGCATGGGAAGCCGTTTTTAGAAGGTAATCAACAGATTGGAGCGTTGCTTTTTGTGGTCTATTTGTCGGTGAACTTCTTTCAGTTGAATGAACAAGGGGAAACGAAGCTCTCTGATCGAGCTTTGACGGCTTTGGTGCTTTTGATTGCGGAGAGTCAGCCGGAAGAGAAAGAACTGATGTTGAATTTGATTTGTAAATTGCTTGATAAATAAAAATGGTATAATAAGAGGAATGAAAGAATTAATTGCGACTTTTAAAGAAGCCTATCAGAAGGAACGTAGCCTGGTAATTTTTCAGGCGATACTCCTGATTTTATCTCTGGCTTTTCTGATTTTTTCGGCATTGAATTTGCAGCCGAATGCCTCAATTGTAAAAATTAGTTACGGGGATATTGGACGTTATCAGGGGGGAGAATGGTCTTCGATGGCGAATTCTGGGGGTTATCATGACGGATCTTGGCAGGCGATGCTGATTTTTCCAATTTTGGCTTTAACTTTGGGAGTACTTCATAATCTGTTGGCGCTGAGAATCTTTGAGAAAAAGGGCGCGGCGGTGGCAAAAATGTTTATTTGTATTTCACTAGGTATTTTAGTGTTAGGCTTTTTGGTCTTCATCAGATTGCTCGGTGAAAGTTAATTAATTCGGATATAGTTAGGATGAAAAAACAGCAGAAGGTGCAGAAAAATACGCAGAAATCGGTTTGGGATAGTTTGGATTTGCCGCAAGGGAAGCGAACGAAGCTTTATCGTTTCTTTGAGATTTTGCCAGGTTTTACTTCGTATATGATTTTGATTCTTTTGGTGGTATTTTCGCTGATTAGTCCAGTACTCGGGTCTTATTATCTGTTATTTATTATTGCTACTACTCTGGTAAAGGCAGTGGGAATTACTTTTCGTACCGTACAGGGGTATCAAGCTTCGAAAGCTTCAGAAAAAGTGGACTGGCATCAGAGATTTTTGGATTTATATGATCCACATGCGGCTTATGAAAAATATCATCGCAAAAAAAGTAGTGAATTTGATTTCGATAAACATGTGAGAAATTTGAAGATGTTGGCGACCGGCCGTGATTTAGTGGTGTCGGAAAAGATGCTAGATGAAAATGGTAAGGTGTTGAAGGTGGAGTTTCCAAAACCGGACGATATTTATCATGCGGTAATTATGGTGGCCTATAATGAGGGGCTTGAAACTTTGATTCCGACCGTAGAGGCGGTGAAAAATACTACCTTTGATAATAAGAAAATAATTTTAGTGTTCGGCTACGAAGAGCGCGGTGGGGAAGCGATGAAAGAGAACGCGAAAAAGCTTTATGAAAAATTTAAGGATGATTTTTATGCTTTTATCCCAGTAATGCATCCAAAAGATCTGAAGGGGGAAATTCAGGGTAAGGGACCAAATTTGGATTATGCGGCGGAGGAACTGGCGAAATTCTTACGTAAGGAGAAGATCGATTTTGCGAACGTGATTGCAACTTCTTTAGACTCTGATAATAAAATGCATAAATCTTATCTAGATAATGTGGCCTATGAGTTCGTGGTGCATCCAAACCGTCAACATTTGAGTTATCAGCCAGTTTCATTGTTTACGAATAATATCTGGGAAACGCCGGCGCCGATGCGAATTATCGCGGTTTCAAATTCATTTTTTAATATTATTTCTTCGATGCGCGTGCATACCTTGAAGAATTTTGCTTCACATTCGCAACCATTTTTGGCGTTATCAAATATGGGTTACTGGAGTAAGTTGACGATCGTGGAAGATGGCCACCAGTATTGGCGCTCACTATTTTACTTCAAGGGTGATTACAGTGTGAAGCCGATTCATATTCCGATTTATCAGGACGCGGTGCTGGAAAATGGTTTATGGAAGACCCTGAAAGCGCAATTTATTCAGCTTCGACGCTGGGATTATGGGGCTTCAGACGTGGCTTATGTGGGGGTGAGGACTTTTTCAAAAGACCGCATGGAACGCACCGGGATGAAGTTCTGGCCATTATTCGTAAAATTTGCCAGACTCCTTGAGGGGCACGTAACTTTAGCTTCGATTTCACCGATGGTGGCTTTTGGTGGCTGGGTACCAAAATTACTCAACGCTTCCTCAAAGGAGCTTTTAACCTTTAACTTGCCGAACACAATTTCTTATGTGCAATTATTCGCTTCGATTGGTTTGATGGCTACGATTTTATTATCATTTGGTATGTTGCCAAAACGCCCAGCTCATATTAAGAAGCCAAAGATTGTTATGCTTTTACAATGGCTTTTGATGCCAGTGGTGGCGATTATTTATCAATCTTTTACCGCGTTTTATTCGCAGACGAGGCTAATGGTGGGGAATTATATGGAAAAATTCGATGTTACGAAGAAAGTGGTGAAGAAATAAAAAACAAAAAAAAGACGGATGTGAAATCCGTTTTTTAATTAACTAAATCTGGTGGGTCGCGAGGGATTCGAACCCCCGACTTCCTCCGTGTAAAGGAGACACTCTAGCCAGCTGAGTTAGCGACCCATAGATGTATTTTACCATAAAATGTGTTAAAATAAAAGAAATATTTTTTGAGTAATTAGAAAGAAGGCAGAATGTGTAACCTATGTGGCGAAGATGAACAAAATGTAATGAAAATGCGCCATACACTTAGTCATGTTTTAGCTGCCGCTTTGGTTGAAATGTATCCAGGAGTGCAGTTTGGCGTGGGTCCAGCGACGGCAACTGGTTTTTATTATGATATTGATCTTTCGGAAGTGAAAGATGCAGAAGGAAATGTGATGAAAATCACCGATGCTGATCTTCCGAAGATTCAGAAAAAAATGTATTCAATTATTAATAAGAAGTTTGAACTGGTTTATTCGGAGAAGAGTCGGGAAGAGGCTTTGGCTTGGGCGAAAGAAAATCATCAGAAATACAAGGTGGAATTGATTGAAGATTTGCCGGAATCAGAGACTATTTCTTTCTATCAACTCGGTGATTTTACTGATCTCTGCAAGGGGCCACATGTAGAGAATACCGGTAAGGTCGGTGCTTTCAAGCTAATTAAGGTGGCTGGGGCTTACTGGCGCGGTGACGAAAAGCGTGAAATGTTGACACGTATTTATGGTGTGGTCTTTGAGACGGAAGCGGAATTGAAGGAATATTTGCAGCGCCTTGAAGAAGCTAAGGCGCGTGACCACCGTAAGCTGGGCAAGGAACTTGATTTGTTCAGTTTCTCGGAATTAGTGGGCGCAGGTTTGCCACTCTTTTCACCAAGAGGTACGGTACTTCGTGATGTTTTGACGAATTATTCATTATCTTTACGCGCGAGACACGGTTTTGAGCGAGTTTGGACGCCACATATTACGAAATTAGATCTTTATAAGGCCTCGGGTCACTACGCAAAGTTCGGTGCGGAATTGTTCTTAGTACATTCTCAGGTGAACGGGGAAGAATTTGCTTTGAAACCAATGAACTGTCCGCATCACGCACAGATTTTTGCCAGCCGTCCACGCACCTACAAGGAAATGCCGGTGCGTTATATGGAATCTACGACCGATTATCGTGATGAAAAGTCGGGTGAGCTGGGTGGATTATCGCGTGTGCGCTCTTTGACGCAGGATGATACTCATGTATTCTGTCGTAAGGAGCAGATTAAGGCGGAAATTCAGAACTTAGTCGGGATCGTGCGTGAACTCTATACGGTAGTGGGGATGAGTAAATTACGTGCTCGCTTATCTTATCGCAATGATGAAGATAAATATCTCGGTGATAAGTCACTTTGGGAAATGGCACAGGCACAAATTAAAGAAGCGGCGATCGAAAATGGGCTGGATTACTTCGAAATGGAAGGGGAAGCAGCGTTTTACGGTCCGAAAATTGACTTTATGGCCGAGGATGCAATCGGTCGTGAACATCAAGTAGCGACAATCCAGCTAGATTTCGTGCAGCCGGAACGCTTTGGTTTGACTTTTGTGAATGAGAATGGAGAAAAAGAACAGCCAGTGATGATTCATCATGCGACTTTGGGTTCGATTGAGCGTTTTATGTCAGTATTTATCGAACATACCTCTGGTTGGTTCCCATTCTGGTGTGCGCCAGAACAGGTACGTATTCTGACAGTAAATGACCAAGTCTTAGATTATGTAGAGAAAATCAAGCAGATCTTGAGTGAAGTGACGTTAGAGACACCTTTGAAGCATAATGATTTGCGCTATACTTCAGATGTATCAGATGAGTCGCTCGGAAAGAAGATTAAGCGCGCGGTTTCGATGAAGACGCCAGTGTTATTAATCGTGGGTGAACGCGACAAGGAAAATGGTACGGTTTCAGTACGCGAAAAAGACGTGGAAAAAACGGTGGCACTAACGGAGCTTGCTGAATACTTACAAAATATTAAATAATGAGGGGTCTGGTCAGTGAGGTTACAGGGGCGGCGCTGATCAGATTTTTATAGTAAAAAATATAGTAAAAATGAACACTAAAATTATAGTAATTGTGGGGCCGACGGCATCAGGGAAAACCGCGGTAGCGGTGGAGCTGGCGAAGCGTCTTAGTGGTGAAATTATTAGTGCAGATTCACGGACGATTTTTCAAGGCATGGATATCGGCACGGCGAAACCAAATTCTTTAGAGCGCGGCGGTGTGCCGCATTTTGGCTTTGATTTAGTGCGACCAGATGAGAGATTTACAGTGGTGGACTGGAAAAACTATGCGAAGGAGAAGATTACTGAGATTTTGGCGCGTGGTAAGCAGCCAATCGTGGTAGGAGGGACGGGACTTTATGTCGATGCGCTGGTGTTTGACTATCAATTTTCAGAGGAAGCGAAGAAGGGGGAGCTTGACCGGAAGAAAATGGGGGATGAGTACGAAATTTATGGTATTTTAACTGATCGTGAAGAGTTAGGTAAGCGTATTAAAAAACGTGTTCAGTCGATGTTTGGTGAAGAATTATATGAGGAATGTCGCAACTTGGCTCACAAATATGATTTTGGACTGCCTGCGATGAAGAGTAATATTTATCGATATGTTTGGGATTACTTGAACGGAGTTTCAAGTCTGGAGGAGGCGATAAATTTAGCTTCGACCTCAGATTTTCAGTTGGCAAAACGCCAGATGACTTGGCTTAAGCGGAACCTGGAAATAAAATGGTGCAAGCGTGAAGAAATTTTAGAGAAGATTTTAGAAGAGTTTCAGGCTGAACACTATTAAAATACAGCTTCTGGTGCTAAAATATAAGTAATATGGGCAAAGAAAACATAACTCCTTTAGAAAAATTGTTCGGTTCAAAAACGCGAACAAAATTATTATCATTATTTTTTAGTAACATTGAACGTTCCTATTATGTCAGGGAAATGACTAGGGTGATCGATGAACAAATTAATTCCGTACGCCGTGAATTAGGTAATCTTGAGTCGATTGGGGTGATTAAGAATGAGACTTACGATAATAAGGTTTATTATTCAGCGAACACGAAGCACCCATTTGCGAGAGCCCTAAATATGATGTTTTCGACCAAGGTAGATAAGGTACTAGTGGAAAGCGCGGTGAAGGATGGTACTTGGGATGAATATATCCGTCCAGTGAAGACATACCTAAACTTCTTATTCGTCACGAATCGTGTGCCAGGGCAGGATGGGGTTGATATGCTGATTGTGGGTGATGATAGAACTAAGAAGCTTTCTCGTTGGGCGGAAGTAGTTGAGAAGAAAGAGGGGAAGCCATTAAATTATGTGATTATCTCGCGTGATGATTTCAAATATCGCTTGAGTGTGAAGGATCGATTCTTAAAAGAAATTATGGAAATGCAGCACATCGTCCAATATGATCCAGAAGGCATGTTGAATCAATAAATTAACCGGGTGGCCGAACAGATAAAGGAGGAAAATGTTTGAATTAGAAAGTAAGAGTCCAGAAACTATCACGATCAAGACTAGTACGAAGCAGATTACGATTAATTTCGTGGAGGGAACAATTGCAGCTGATCTCGGCGTGGGTGTAATTAGCGGCCCTGGTGAATACGAAATTGGGGAAGTGTCTATTTTGGGTGTGCCAGTAATGAACAATACGAAAACTATCTATGATGTAAGTGTTTCTGGAGTACGCATCGGTATCTTGGGTGATACTGAGGAGGGGTTAGATGATATTGGCGTATCGGATATTCTCTGTACTAGTTCAGTACGTGCGATTAGGGAGATTGGACCAAAATTAATCGTGGCCACAGGCAATGTGGACGGTATGGTGGCGGAACTTAAATTAAGTGCTCGCACAGAAAAGAAACTGAAGATTAAACGTGTAGAAGATTTACTAACTACACAAGAAGTGGTAGTGCTTAATTAAAAAATGTGTTCAAAGAACTCGCGAAATAGCGAGTTTTTTGATGGGGCGTAGTAAAGCGGTGTGGGATTGTATAAAAAATGTGTTCAATGGTAAATTCTGAGTAAAATTAGTGTTCATGATTGACTGGACAGGTTTGGGTCTTTGGGTGATATAATATATGTATGAATATAAATCCATATAATCTAATAATTGTCTTTACGATTATTATTATCTCTACGGTATTGCATGAGGTGGCGCACGGTTATGCGGCTTATTTTCAGGGTGATACCACAGCTAAGGATGAGGGAAGATTATCACTAAACCCATTGGTGCATCTAGATTTATTTACTTCGGTAATTCTGCCAGTTTTGCTTTATCTGACGGGTGGCGTAGTGTTGGGTGCGGCGAAACCGGTACCGGTAGATAGGCGAAATTTAAGGAATGGGGAAGGCTCGATGGCAATTGTGGCACTAGCTGGACCAATGATGAATCTTTTGATTGCATTTCTAATGTTTATGATTGGACATTTTACGGGATTTTTAGATGATCGAGGTGTGATCGGGTTTATTTTTGGCCAAACGATTATTATGAACCTGGGTTTTATGGCATTTAATTTAATTCCAATTCCACCACTAGATGGGTCGAGGGTGTTGTATTATTTCTTATCTGATAAACTTAGGGACGTGATGGACTTTATTGAAATGCGCATGGGGATTTTGTTCGTTTATTTGTTCCTGGTGGTCTTCGGTAGTGCATTATCTACTATAACTTATAATGTGATGGTGGGAATTTTAAGCGTGTTTTATCTGTTAGTTGGGGCGGCGTAGGCTAAAATATTGGGCGAATTGTAGATATCGACAGGTGGTAATGAGTGGCGAGTATTAGCACTTGCTTGGGGTGAGAAGGGGCGAGATTTGAATTGCAGAAAGCAATTTTTATTGTTATAATCGAATTATCCTAGTGGCAACATGATTTTCTGTATAGTCATGTTAAGGGATTTCGTGGTAATGGTTCTGCGGAATTATTACATAAGATTTTACCCACCGTAGTTAGATATTACGGAAAATATATGCCATTAGGATTTTTTGTTCTATAATATGTATATTAACCATGAGAATTTTGGTGGGAATTAATGAAGCAAAAAGTTAGAGTAGTCGGAATTATCAAGAAAGATGACAGCTTTTTGTTGTTGAAGAAGGTACTGCACGATGACTCGGATGCGGTAATGTGGAGTTTGCCGGCGGGGAAAATCAATTTTGGTGAACAACCAGAAGAAGCGATGGGGCGAACAATTTTTGAGACTTTGAATCAAAAGATTGAGACGATCAAAATTCGTGATGTAATTACTTTTACAAATCAAAGTGATGGGTCGAATATTTATAATTTATATATCATATATGATATAACTTTGGCGGAAAATAATGATTTGAAACTAGAATTGAATGAAAAATATTCAGCTTATAAATATGTAAGTTTCTCGACGGATGTGAATTCGAATTTTCGATTGGCGGACGATACTGCTTCGGTAATTAGCGTAGAATTTGGACATAAGAAAATTGGAAAAGTGAATCGGATTGACGCGAGAGCGGCAGTGCTAGGGGCGACAATTTATACGGATGGGGGATCGAGGGGAAATCCAGGACCTTCAGCGATTGGTTACGTAATTATTGATGAAAATGGCAAGGAGGTAGAGAGGGGTGGGGAATTTATCGGCTATGCTACTTCGAGATTGGCGGAATATTATGGCTTGAAGGCGGGGATTGAAAAGGCACTAGAATATGGATTTAAAACTGTGAAATTCGTGTCGGATAATTTGATGATGGTAAATCAAATGAATGGAATTTATACGGTAAAAAATAGTGATATTTTGCCGGTGTATGAGGAAATTTTGAAATTGATTCAGCGATTTGACGCAGTGGCATTCACACATGTGAGACGCGAACAAAATCAGGCGGCGGATGCGGAATTAAATACGGTTTTAGACGAATACACGATTGAAAAGATTTAAACGCTTTCTTTGGTGATAGTATACAGTAAGAAATAGAAATCGACTCTGATAATATTATAGGTTTGAAAAATCTAGAGATTATTTTTTGATGATATTTTATGCCGCTTGTGGTAAACTAGAGAAAACGGGAGAGAATCGATGAAGACATTTTTTGCAGATAAACGGATTTTTGGTCTAGGAATTTTGTGTGCAAGTTTTTCTGTGTTATACTTATGCTCAAATAAAGCGGAAGCGTTATATATTTCTTCCTTGTCAGCTTCGATTGGCTCCTCGAAAACCATTGAGGTGGATGCGAATGAAATGACGAATAACCATGATGGATTTTTTAAATTTGAAATTAACGGTACTTATAATGGTCATGTCAAAAATGGCTTTTACGCCACGATTAGTACGGTAGGTGAAGAACAGGCTTTGGTACCAACGAGGCCACAAAATCCGACCAAAATTAATCCATTGCCAGATCAGCGAGAATTTTCGGAATTTGAAAATAACATGTGGGGATATAAGTTGCGTGACAATGCAAAATACTCACCAATTCCAAAAAAGTCGGCGCGTGAGAAATTCATCGAGAGTGAACATGAGTCAGAGGGGAATTATACACTGGATGTGGGGATGCGGATTGGCCGGAATTTAAGTGATGATGTTTACTCGAATAAGATCGTGGTGTCGTTCGTGGCGAACCCGTTCGGGAATGCTAAGGAAGGTGATTCTTCGTTTTATACAGCTATGAGAAATTTAGCTGGTGGTGTGGAAAATATAAATTATATTAAGAGAAGTGCCACTCCACCTGTAGAGAGTACTTTAAATGTAAGAAATTTGGAATCACATGATTCACAATATGAGATTTTAATGTGGTACGACTCTAGCTTGAAGACGCTCTATTATTTTACAGAGGGAGAAAAAATTGAATTATCCCAATATTGTAATCAAATGTTTAGCGGTATGAGTAATTTGCGGGAACTAGATTTAAGCAATTTTGATACTTCAAGAGTGACGAGTTTCTATCAAATGTTTATGGGAGCCTCGAGTCTAAAGAAATTAGATTTATCGGGATTTAAGACATCTAAAATTAAGGTGATGGTGGAGATGTTTAAGAATATGGTATCACTTGAAGAGGTGGATTTATCGAATTTTGATATGTCAAAAGTGGAACAAATTGGAGAGATGTTTGATGGTGATGTCAAATTAAGGACTATATACGCAACAAGTGATTTAATTCCTGGTGGAAAAAATTTTGATTGGTTGGGGGTTTTTAGGGGGTGCGTGAATCTGGTGGGTGGAAATGGATCGAAAATGACGGAGAGTGAACTTGATTCTTCTGGCCATGAATGGATGCGAATTGATCGACCAGGAGTGCCAGGATATTTGACCTTAAAGAAATGATTTTAATTTGGCCATAAAAATTGAGTAATAAAAATATCGCAAAAATTGTGATAAGATAGATGTAGAGCTTGAAAGATAATCGCTTGGCTTAGCCAAGAGGAAAGTCCGGGCAGCATAGAACGCAGTAGTCGTTAATGGCGACCGTTCGAAAATTTAGACGGCTTCGGCCTAAAAAATTGAAGAATAGGGAAAGTACCACAGAGACAATACCGCCTTCGGGCAAGGGTGAAAAGTGTAAGGTAAGAGCTTACGGCAATCCATGGTGACATGGTTGATGGCAAACCCTACTGGCTGCAAGGAGTGCTACTAAACTTTGGTTCGAAGATGCACGCTTACCGCTTGAATATTTTGGCAACAAAATATCTAGATAGATGATTATCGGCTAAAAGGGAAAAAACTTTTATTGTGGTTTTACTTGTGATAAGAGTATTTGCACCTTTTAGTTACAAAACCCGGCTTATTGATAGCTTAAAAATAGACCCTTACGGGTCTATTTTGTTATATTCGATTGAATAAATTATTTGATCAAACCTTTTTTCTTCAAAGTACGAAGAGCTGCGGTACTAACATTGATCTTGAGTTTTTTACCACCGATGAGGAGGGTTTTCTTTTGGATGTTTGGTTTGAAAACTTTACGGGTCTTGTGCTGGGAGAAGCTTACATTATGACCGTACATTTTTCCTTTACCGGAAATTTCGCAAATAGCCATTATTTAATCTCCTTTTTAACTTGTTCGACAATTGCCTGGAAGGCAGCTGGCTGGTTGACAGCTAATTCGGCCAAGATCTTGCGATCAACAGCGATATTTTGCTTTTTCATACCATTGATGAGTTGAGAATAGTTCAAATCATATTGGTGAGCGGCGTTATTGATACGGGTGATCCAAAGAGCACGAAGATCGCGTTTACGATTACGGCGGTCGCGGTAAGCGTAGCGAAGGGCCTTAATAACACCTTGTTTAGCTAGACGGAAGCTGCGGGTGCGGTAATGTTGCATACCCTTAGCGGCAGCTAGAATTTTCTTATGTTTTGCGCGTGCGGCAACACCTCTTTTGATTCTCATGATTAAACTCCTAATGCGCTTTTAATGTTTTTAGCAATCTTACCCTCGACTGCACCAGCAGTCTTCATGTTACGTTTGCGGGCTTTAGATTTTTTGGCAAGAATGTGGTTGCCATAGGCGCGTTCGCGGATTAATTTACCGGTGCCGGAAATTTTAATACGCTTAGCAGTACCTTTGTGAGTTTTAAGCTTTGGCATAGGCTTTCCTTTTAGTTAATTTAGTATTCAATGTGCGATCAGGGAACCTTGAAAGTAGGAAATTACTTTTTTCGTACTCCGACTGATAGATTACGTCCAGCAAATTGTGGTTTTCCTTCGACAATGGCGCAGTCGGCCATTTGTTCGAGAATACGATCGAGAAGTTGAGAACCAATTTCTTTGTGTGCCATTTCACGACCCTTGAAGGTAATGATAATACGGCAGTGATCGCCATCTTCGAGAAAACTCTTAATTTTGCGGATTTTAATGTTGAGGTCATTGTCGCTGATTTTGAGACCAATCTTCATTTGCTTGAGCTCGGATTGCTTTTCACGAGCTTTTTTACGATTTTTAGCCTCTTCTTTCATCTTTTGGTACTGATATTTACCCCAATCGATGATTTTAACGACCGGAGGGGTGGCATTACCTGCAATTTCGACGAGGTCGACACCTTGCTCCCGGGCCAGAACCTGAGCTTCTTTGCTTGACATGATGCCAAGCTGCTCTCCATTAGTGCCAATAACGCGTACCTGTTCATAGCGGATTTCTCCATTGATTTTGGTGCGTGAAGTTTTAGTACTAATGTTGATTCCTTTCTTTTTAACCTTAGGGTGAATTATAACAAAATTTTTAGGGATTTTCAAGGGGTAAATCAGGGTGAAAAGGTAGTAAAGCAGATAGCTTCTTTGAGGTGTTCGAGTCTGATTTCTGGCGATTCATCAAAATCGGCGATAGTGCGGCTGAGTTTAATGATTTTGATAATGGCGCGAGAGGAGAGTTTAAAGGTTTCAGTAGCGCGTTTTAATTCGGTTTTTAGGGTTGAGCCCAGGTGAATATATTGAGAAATTTCAGTTGACGTAAGGGTGCCATTAAATTTATCGGTGGAATGGTAGCGTTCAGCTTGAAGCTGGGTAATTTGACAGATTTTATTTTGATAGAAGTGGAGATTTTTGGCGGAATTCTCTGGAGGTGACTTAGTGGAGAGGTGATCGATGAGAAGATTTTGATCGAGATAGGGAAGATGAAGTTTAATGTCGATGCGATCAAAAATTGGACCACTGAGATGTTTGGTGTAATTGTGAATTTGAGTGGGGGTGCAGGTACAAGGTTTAATGTGTGATCCATAATAGCCACACGGACAGGGATTCATGGTCGCGAAGAGTGTGAAATTGGCGGGGAATGTGGCGCGCTCTTTGGCGCGAGAAATCGAGATTTGGTGGTCTTCGAGTGGCTGACGCATAGCCTCAAGTACAGAGCGGGGAAATTCGGGTAATTCATCGAGAAAAAGAATGCCGAGATGAGCGAGTGAGATTTCGCCTGGAGTTATGGGATTCCCGCCACCAATAATGGAACAGGTGGAACTACTGTGGTGGGGCTGACGAAAGGGACGTTTCCTAGGAATTTGATCAAGTTCGGTGGTGAGACCGTGAATTTTGTAAATCGAAATGAGCTCTGTGGGACTAGGTGGAGGAAGTAGATCTCTAGCGGCGCTCATGAGCAGGGTTTTACCGCTGCCAGGTGGACCAGATAGGAGTAGATTATGATGTCCAGCAATGGCGAGAATAAGAGCGCGCTTGGCAAAATCAAGACCTTGGATTTGATCAAGAGTGCAGAAGGAGGAGTTAGGAGAAGAGATGGGGTCAGTGGTAGAGTTATTTTCTGTAATCGATGTGAGGATTGGAGGGGAAATTTGATTTGAACCATCAAGTGGCGGGATAGAAACTTGATGCTTGAGATGGAGAAAAAGCTGTTTAAGGGTTTGCACGGGGTAAATTTCGATGTCTTGAATAAGGGTAGACTTGGTAGCGGAAGCGGCGGGAAGAAAAATTTGTTTAAAACCGTGATTTTTAGCGGTTTCAATAATATTGAGGATACCTTTGACAGGTTTCAAGCTGCCATCAAGGGATAATTCGCCGGTAAAAAAGAGACCTTTGATATCATCTTCACGAAGTTGTTTAGCAAGAATTAGGATATTGATGGCAATAGGTAAATCTAGAGAAGAGCCACTCTTAATGAGGTCGGCGGGGGCGAGATTGATAGTGATTTTGTGCTTTGGGAAAGAGAAATCTGAATTCATGATGGCACTGCGAACGCGTTCTCTAGATTCAAGAATAGTTTTATCACCCATACCCACGAGATTAAAACTCGGAAGGCCTTTATTGGTGGTACCCTCAACTTCAATAAGTTGACCAGAGTAGCCGGTGGGGATGGCGGTAAATACTTTAACATTCATAATTCTATGATGAATCTTTTATTTGAAAATGCCAAGAAAATGAAGAATTTGGGGGGCTTTTCAAAAAAATTTAGACAGTATTTTAAGAGGTGGATAGTTAAAAATTGAGATAAATGATAACTTGCTTATGCTTTTGATAACTTGCTTATGCTTAGTATTTTTTTGCAGAATGAACGTGGTGTGAGCTAACTAGGGGAAGATTGAGAAAGAATAGAGTATGGTCTATCTTTTTATGATATAATTAAATTAGTTGGGGCTGACAAAGCTTAGACGGATTATTAACAGATATCAGGCATGACGATTGATACCGTAAGTATTGAAAAAGTGAAGAAAATACTTCCAAGCACGTGCTTTATGCACCTGCTTTTGCCTAATTTAATATAGGCTGGTCTAACTCCAAGTTTTCGTAGTAGTTAGATTATCAGATTTACGAGAATAGATTTCGGACAGTGACGAGGCTGAAGTCGAAAATCAGTCATGGTAATCTATAGTTTTGTTATTTGTCGCTATAGATATAAACCAAGATGAAATAAATAACTATGCATGTAGAATGATATCATGAAGATTTTTCGGACCCGGAGGCAGTATCCGGCAGCTCCACCAATCGATTTTTAATGGCCTTTTTCGAGGCTATTTTTTATGTTTTTAAATAAATAAATGATTGAGAAATGAATTTGATTGAAATTAAAAAATGTAAAAAGATGCGTAACAGGGGTGAGCGATGTAAAATAGCTCAAAATAATAAAATATGTGTTCAAGTAAAACTAAAATTGTTCAAAAATTGTGAACAGAGTTAACAGGGGTAGATGTGGAAAACTAAAAAATAGGCAAAAATTGTAAAATAATTATTCAAAAATATGTTGACATTAGCGTTTTGAAGCGGTATTATAGAGGTAGCTTTTGAATAATAAAATTGTTCACAAGCCAAAAACAAACAATATAGCCAAAAAACTCCACACTCTACAAAAGAAATCGGTATTCCTCGCAGTTTGACCGATTTCTTTTTTTATTTTGAGTATTTTGATGGTTTTTATTACTGGGTTTTTACGATACGTTGCGGCGTGTCTTTTTTTTGTAACTAAAAAAGTTTTTGGGCTTAATATAAAAATAATATGTAGTTTAAAATTTATGCTAAAAAACATTTTTAGATTTTATAAAGTTTTAGTGGTTTTTAAAATATAAATGATTTTTTATAACAACTAGAATCTTTTATTATTAGACGTTTTTTAGACGCTATTTTTTTGTGAGTTTTTTGTCGATTGGTATAAGAAGATATTTTTTGATCAGAAAAAAAGAAAAGGGAATAATAAAGTTTTTTGATTTAGCAATATAAAAAGGGTGAATTATTTGAAATTTAGTATGACTAAGGTTAGGGTGATTTATTATAGTATTTAGAGTGAGATTTTAGGCAATTTTTTATGAATGTTGTTGTATTTTATTACATTTTTAATTACAACATGGATGGTTTTTGGCTATTTTGTAGTAATTTATACAATTATAGATGTTTGATATTTTAGATATTTAACAGGTTATTATGCTATTATGTTGTATTTATTACTTAAATATTTAATGAAAAAGGCTTGCATAAATTAGACACCCATGATACTATAAGAATGTCGAAAGACAAAAATACAAATAAACAACACATTAACAATTAGGAGAAAATCAATGTAGCGACTAAGACTACGTTAGCCAGTTTTTCTGGCGTATCAGCTGAGGCTGATTTTTTGCCCCACTAAAAGTGGAGCGGTCAATTTCAAGCGGTGATGGTTGTGGCTTATAGTTATGTTTTTGCCAGATAACCACCCGCTTGACTATGGTATTTTCCATCGTACATTAGATAAATTTATGGAAAATCAAAGCATTTAGGAATATTTCTGGGAGGGAATAGGAAATTGCTTTATAATAGTCTTATGGTTAATCTTTTGATCGGAATTTCAAGCTTAATTTCTTTGGTTATTTTGATAGTTATGCTCTTCACTACTACACCAATGATGGTCGGCCCGCTAGGGATTATGTTGGCTTTTGTGCTGCTTTATGTTCTGGTTTTTGGAATTATTACCTGGGTGATGAACCTGTTTTTGAAGGTAGTTTTTCTAAAAAACAGAACTACACAGACGGACTATTTTAAGGCGGGAATTATTGCGATGTACCCGATTATGTTGTTGATTTTGGTGGCTTCAAGTGTGACAAATTTGCTGGTTTTGATTTTCTTACCGGCAATTTTTGTTGGTTTGTTATTTTTTGTGTTCACCAAGATGGTAAAATAGTATTTTTTTCATAGTGTTTATGCTAAAATAGGGGCATGGATCAGAAAAATATTGGGCAGGTTTCTGGAGTAAATGGTCAAGAACACCAAGATTTTTCTGAATTAAATTCTTTGGGCGCGGAACAGATCCCAATGGGGATGACGCAAGAAGAGGCGGTGGCGAGATTGAATCAAATGTTTGAGGCTCAGGGGATGCCTGGATCGAACGGTTTTGACGCGAATCAGATGGCGATGGGTCAGATGGCGATGCAGGCGCAGATGAATGGTGTGCCAGGACAGGCGCAGATGAACGGCGTACTAAATCAGATGCAAATGAATAGTGTGTCGGGGCAGGCGCAAATGAACGGTGTTCCGGAGGAGATGTGGATAGGAGGCGCCTCAGAGGGAATGCAGGCAGGTGGTGTAACGGAGGGGATGCAGATGGGTGGTGTACCAGAGCAAGCACAGATGAATAGTATGCCAGGTCAGGGGCAGTTTGAACAGGTAAGCCCAATGCAAATTCCTTCAGAGCAGATACAGGGCTTTGAGAGTGTAAATTCGCAGATTGAACAAGAAAAAAAACTAGAGACAGAACGAGCGGAGGCTGAACTGGGGGAAGAATTCAGTGATGAGGGTGTACCCAAAAGTGACCTAGGTAAGATCGTAACAGTGGGGACGCGCACCTTTGAAGATGGAAAATTAATTGGGACAGATCTACCGAAAGCACGAGATCGCGATGGGCTAGAAGAGGAAATCTTGAAAGAGGTTGAAAAGATCAAGAAAATTAAAAGTCCAACAATGCAGTATCGGCAAGAAAGAATGTTGAGTGCGAATTTTATATGGGATCATTACGGGAGAATCCTCGGACAAGAGAATTAAGATTCTGGAACAAGATAGTTAAGACCTTGGGGTAAGAGAATTAAAATGCTCGGACAAGAGAATTAAGGAAAATTTAGTTAAAACAGGGATAAAAAAGTATTAGAACTCAAAAAATAAGATAAAAGAAGAGACAAAAATGAGCGAAAATCCGGTGGAAAATATCATTATGCGAAAGAATGCGGCGGGAACGCCGGCGGATTCTGGTGCGGCAAATGCCGCCCCGAAAAATACGCAAAATGAACAAAAAAATAGTTCAATTTTTACGCCAAAGCAGGGGGCGGATTTTTCGAAAATTTTCTCTAACAACATCATAATTGGTGTACAAATTTTTATTCTAGTTTTAGTGGCAGCTCTCTTTGTGGGGGGGAAAATTTTAGCCAAAAAACGTAAGGCGAAAGAATATGAGCGTTCACTAAAATTAATTCCACTTTTGATTCATTTGCCACCAGCCACTGATGATATTCAGGGGGGCGGAAGAGATGAACGTGACGTCAATGAAGAGGCGATTTCGCAGTCGACAATTATGTATTCAATCATCGCTTCGACGCTGAAAAAAGAGAGTTTTAATACAAAATTATACGGTCAGAAATATTTTTCATTCGAAATGGTGGTGGTCGACGGTTTGGTGAAGTATTATGCCGTGGTGCCAGCAGTGACGACGGAGATTGTGAAGCAGGCGATTCAATCTTCTTATCCAACGGCGCGCTTAGAGGAGGCAGAGGTAGAGAATATTTTCTCGAATGCCGGGCTGGGTGACGAGGCAAAAGAAGATGAAGATAGTCGTAATGTGGCAGGTGGCGAACTGATTTTCAAGAAGGAAGAATATTATCCAATCCAGGTATTTTCAGAATCAAAATGGGATGCGCAGCTGGCGATTTTGAACGCTTTTGCGAAAGCGAAAAAAGGTGAAGGGCTGGGGTTACAACTGATGTTTCGTCCAGTAGGGGATGGTTGGCGAAAAAAAGTTGAAGAAATTGTAAAAAATTTACGAGAGGGTAAAAAAGTTAAGTCGGGCAGCGGATTCTTCGGACAGGGCCGAGTACTAAATTTAATCATGGACGTTATTCGTGCACCATTTGAAGTGCCGGAGCTACATGAATATGAAAAAGGTAAAGAAGCTACGAAGGAGGTTTCACAGGCGAAGCTCGACGAGGCCCAAATGATTGAAAATAAAACTAAGTATCCGGTTTTTGAATGTTTGATTCGCGTGGTAGCGCATTCGAGTAGTCATGAACGTAGTGAGGCTTTAGTTGGTGGTGTGGTGGCAGCGTTTTCACAATTGGATTCGCCAACCATGAACGGTTTCAAATACGATATGGCGAAAAAAATGGACACTTTGGTGACGAATTATATTTTTCGCTTTTTCCCAACCAAGAAAAAGGGAATGATTTTAAATACACAGGAACTCGCTTCGATTTTTCATTTGCCATCTGAGGCGGCAATTCCATCTTCAGGGGTGGAAAGACAGATGACGAAACAGGTGGATGCACCAACCGTATTAGTAGAAGAGGGTTTGGAGCTCGGGGTCAACGAATATCGTGGCAATACGAAGATGATTAAGCTAAGTGAAGATGACCGTAGGCGCCATACCTATATTATCGGTGCCTCTGGTATGGGTAAGTCGGTACTTTTGAAGAATTTGGCCTATCAAGATATGTTGGCAGGTAGGGGCTTCTGTTTTATTGATCCGCACGGTGACGTAACAGAGGAGTTGCTTTCGATGGTGCCAGAAAATCGTATCGACGATGTGATTTACTTTGATCCATCAGATACAGATTTTCCAATTGGTATGAATATGTTGGAATTTGCCACTACGGAACAGAAAGATTTTATCGTGCAAGAGGGAATTAATATGCTCTATTCGCTGTATGACCCTGGACACACGGGTATTTTTGGTCCACGCGGTGAGCAGATGTTTAGGAATGCGGCGTTGCTTTTGATGAGTGATCCGAGAGGTGCGACTTTTCTCGATATTCCGAGTCCATTCATTAACCCGGATTTGGTGGCAGATAAATTAAAATATGTGACAGACCGTGACCTCTTTGACTACTGGACCAAAGAATTTCCAGCCTCTCAGAAATCAAACGATGCGGGTGAGGTGGTGACATGGTTTGCTTCAAAATGGAGCCCATTTAAGCAAAATACGATGATGAAACGGGTGTTAGGTCAGACTAAATCGGGCTTTAATATCCGTGAAATTATGGATCAACAGAAAATTCTATTGGTGAATCTCTCGAAAGGTAAGCTTGGGGAGCTAAACTCGAAGCTGCTCGGTATGATTTTCGTAATGAAATTCCAGACGGCCGCAATGTCGAGGGTAGATACGCCAGAGCATGAACGTAAAGATTTCTGTCTGTTCGTGGATGAGTTTCAGAATTTCTCGACAGAATCTTTTGAATCGATTCTGTCGGAAGCTCGTAAGTTCCGTCTAAATTTGATTGTGGCGAACCAGTTTATGACACAGTTAACAGATAAGATTCGTGAAGGTGTACTGGGTAACGTAGGTACGATTATTGCGGGTCGTCTGGGCGTAACAGATGCGGAAATGATGGAAAAAGTCTTTACGCCGACTTTTAAGGCGGAAGATTTGCATAAGCAGCCAAACCATCACGCGATTGCGACGGTTTTGATGCACGGTATGCCGTCGGCACCATTTACGATGAAATTGTTGCCGCCAAGAGGTAAAGAAGATCGAAATATTTTTGCCGCGCTAAAAGATTATTCGGCAAAGAAATACGGCCGTCCAGGGGAAGAGGTGGAAAAGGAAATCGAGGATCGCTTGAGGATTAGTGAGGCGGAAGAGGAGCGAGCAAATATTGAAAATGGAAATTTTGCCAGCAATGAACCTTGGGATGGGGCGATGGATGCGGCGCTTGGTCTAGATAATTTTGATCGAGACGAAAAGGGTATTCCATTAGGGGTGAAGAAAGTGCCGGTCAGTGAGGCAAAGGCAGGAAGCCCAGAGATGGCAGAATTTTTGGAGAAAATGAAAGCCGAGGAAGGGAATGAGAAAAAGGCCGAGAGGACGGCTAGTGATATAGCTGAGGTGGTGGCTGGAAGGGGTGAATCTGAGGGGCCTGACGCAGGGGCTAGTAAGGAAGGCCGTGCGGAATTCACCTTGGATGATATTAATGCGGAACTAGATAATTTAATGTCGTCTGGTAACTCAGAGGTGAGTAGTGCAAAAACGGAATCTGGTAACTCTGGAATGAATAATGCGAAAACGGAAGAAAATGCCTCGGAAGTAGTAAATGTACCGATGGAAGCTGTATCTGAGGCCGGTCAGGAAGATGGACGTCTAAAAGACGGTACGGTGATTAAAATTCGCTAAAAAACAAAAAGGCTATAAGTACCCAAAAAATTGAAACAAGGGCCTTAAAACGGCTTAGAACGCGAAATATCGCCATTTTACCTTGACAGCTAAACCAAAAATGGTTACACTAAAGTAGATATCAAGTGAGGTTAAAACGACTGGAAAATGATTCGAAAAGAATTATTTGGAAGGCCGTGGGTGGTGAGCCAGAGAGGTATCAAGTTAACTTAAAAGAGGTATTTTCTTGATGGCTGGAAAACAAAAAGTTGAAGAATACGACAGCTCAGAAATTCAAGTTCTAGAGGGGCTTGAACCTGTTCGTGTACGTCCAGGTATGTATATCGGTTCGACCGGTTATGATGGTTTGCATCATTTAATTAAAGAAATTGCGGATAACTCGATCGACGAAGCGATTGCGGGATACGCAAATAAAGTCGAAATTACACTGCTGGCTGACGGTGGTGTAAAGGTGGAGGATAACGGACGTGGTATTCCGGTAGATCTTCACCCAAAAACCCATAAGTCGACACTGGAAACCGTTTTGACGGTGCTACACGCCGGTGGTAAGTTTGGTGGCGGTGGCTATAAGGTTTCATCTGGTCTCCACGGGGTGGGTTCCTCTGTTGTGAACGCACTTTCAACTAAGATGATTGCCGAAGTTTATCGTGAGAAAAAAGTTCATCACATCGAATTTGAAACTGGTAAAACTATAGCACCTTTGAAAATTGAGGGTGGTACTACCAAACAGGGAACTTGCATTGTTTTCTATCCAGACCCAACCATTTTTAAGGAAACCACGACTTTTGATTATAACTGGGTATCACACTATGCGAGACACCAGGCCTACCTCACTAAGGGAATTTTAATTTCGGTCTTTGATGAACGCACGGGCGCGAGAGAGGCTTTCTACTTCGAAGGTGGGATTAAGAGCTACGTGAAGCGTCTAAATAACGGCAAAGAAGTGCTTTCGGATACGATTTTCTATGTTGATAAACAGATTGAAGATTCGGAAGTGGAAATTGCCGTTCAGTACAATGATACCTATGCGGAAACCATGAAACCATTCGCTAATAACGTTTTGACCCCTGAGGGTGGTTCACATGTGGTGGGTTTTCGTACGGCTTTGAACCGCGTATTGAATGATTATGCTCGTAAGAATAATCTTTTGAAAGAAAAAGAAGATAACCTAACCGGTGACGACATTCGTGAAGGTTTAACAGCGGTGGTTTCGGTAAAATTACCTAACCCAGAATTCGAAGGCCAGACCAAGAATAAATTGGGTAATCCAGAGGTGCGTGGCTATGTCGATAAGGTGATGAGCGAATATTTTGGCTACTTCCTCGAAGAAAACCCAGCGATTGCAAAAAAGATTGTCGGTAAGGCGACCTTGGCGGCACGTGCGCGCAAGGCGGCAAGAGCTGCTCGTGACAACGTGATTCGTAAGGGTGCATTTGAGGGTTTGAATTTGCCTTCAAAGTTGGCTGATTGTTCTTCTAGGGACCGTTCAGAGTGTGAACTTTTTATCGTAGAGGGTAACTCGGCGGCGGGTTCCGCAAAGGAAGGTCGCAACTCGAAGATTCAGGCGATTTTGCCACTTCGTGGTAAGGTATTAAACACCGAGCGCGCGAGACTAGATAAGATGTACGCAAATGCGGAGCTGGTGTCTTTGATTAAGGCCTTGGGGGTAGGAATTGGTGATCAGTTCGATATCTCTGGACTACGTTACTTTAAGATTGTGTTTATGACCGATGCGGATGTGGACGGTGCGCATATTTCGACGTTGCTTTTGACTTTCTTCTTCCGTTATATGCCAGAAGTTGTGAAGGGTGGACACGTTTATTTGGCGAAGCCACCACTGTTCGGCTTGATTAAGGGTACGGGAGCGAACCGTAAAATTGATTATATTTACGACGAAGCAGCCTTGGAAGAGAAATTGACTCAGCGTATTGAAGAGCGCGTGAAGGAAGGTTTGAAGATTAATCCAGAAGATGAACGCTTCAAGCAGGCTGGCTATACCGCACAGCAGCGCTTTAAGGGTCTTGGTGAAATGAATGCGCAGCAGCTTTGGGATACCACGATGAACCCAGATAACCGCGTGTTGATTCGTGTGAATATCGAAGATGCAGAAAAAGCGGATGCGATTTTTACGAAATTGATGGGTACGGAAGTTGAACTACGTAAAAACTTTATTCAGTCGCGTGCTGCCTCAGTTAATATTGATGATTTGGACTTCTAAGGAAAGGATGAGAAATGACGAAAAACGATAAAAAAGTTCCACAAGAGCCAAATGACAAAAAAATCAATGCTGAGATGAATGCGGCAGAAAATGTCGCAGAAGAAATGATTGAAGAAGCTGTAGAAGAGATGGAAGATGCTCATCTGGGCGGACTAACCGCACACCGTGCGGTGGACGGGGTAGAAGAATTGACCGTTGAGAACGTGATGGAAGATTCTTTCTTGCGTTATTCGATGTCGGTGATTATTGATCGTGCCTTACCAGATGTGCGTGACGGTCTGAAGCCAGTGCATCGCCGTATTCTTTATGCAATGTATAAAAACGGTTGGCGCGCACCACATGCTACGGTGAAGTCAGCACGTATCGTCGGTGAAGTGATGGGTAAATATCACCCACACGGTGACTCTTCGATTTACGATGCAATGGTGAACTTGGCGCAACCTTGGAAGATGCGTTACACCTTGGTGGAAGGTCAAGGTAACTTCGGTTCGATGGATGGTGATGATCCAGCGGCTTCACGTTACACGGAGGCTAGAATGGATAAAGTGGGGGCTGAGCTTCTGGCAGATATCGAGAAGGAAACCGTAGATTTTCGTGATAACTTCGATGGCACAGAGAAAGAACCAATAGTTTTGCCAGCAGCCTTGCCAAATATTCTTTTGAATGGTCAGATGGGTATCGCGGTCGGTATGGCGACTAATATTCCACCACATAACCTCGGTGAAGTAGTGGATGCGACGGTGGCTTTGATTGAAAACCCAGAGGCAAGTCTGGAAGATTTAATGAAACATGTGAAGGGTCCAGATTTTCCAACGGGTGCCGAAGTTTACGGTGGCGCACCGATGAAGCAGGCTTATGCGACCGGTAAAGGTTCGGTGACAATTCGTGCGGTAGCTAATATCGAAGAGCGCAAGAATGGCCGCTTTAATATCGTGATTACCGAAGTGCCTTACGGAATGAGTAAGGAAGGTTTTATCGAGAAGGTTCGTCAGTTAGTTTTGGATAAAAAATTGACTCATATCGCAGACGCACGTGACGAATCGGCGCGTGGTAAGATTCGCGTGGTGGTGGAACTGAAGAAAGATGCTTATCCAAAGAAAATTTTGAACCAACTCTATAAGATGACGGATTTACAGACTAATTTCCACTATAACGTTTTGGCTTTGGTGAACGGAATTCAGCCACGCATTATGGGCTTGAAGGAAATTTTGGTGGAATTTATTAAACACCGTCAAAAAGTGATTCGTCGCCGTACCGAGTATGATTTACGTAAGGCTAAGGAACGCGCGCATATTCTTGAAGGTTTGAAGATTGCCCTGGATAACATCGATGAAGTGATTAAAACAATTCGTGAATCTTACGATGACGCCGATAAACGCTTGATGGAGCGTTTCGGCCTCTCGGAAATTCAGGCTGCGGCAATCTTGGCAATGCAATTACGTCGTTTGCAGGGCTTGGAACGCGATAAAATTGAGGCGGAATTGCAAGAATTGATGGCTTTGATTGCGAAATACGAAGAAATTTTGGCAGATGAAGCGAAGATTTTGAACGTGGTGAAGGAAGAGCTTCTAGTCATGAAAGAAAAATATGGCGATAAGCGTCGTTCGAAGATTTTCAATCATGAACTAGGTAAATTCTCGGAAGAAGAATTGATTCCAGAAGAAGAAAGTGTGATTTTACTGACAGCGGAGAATTACATTAAACGCGTATCGCAGACTGATTTTCGCCGCCAAAATCGTGGTGGTAAAGGAAAGAGGGGAATGACTACGAAGGAAGAAGATGTAATTTCGCAGATTTTGACGACAAATTCTCATGATTTCCTCTATATTTTCACTTCACAGGGCCGCATGTTTAAGATGAAGGCTTACGAAGTACCACAGGCTTCCTTAACAGCTAAGGGTACGGCAGCGGTGAATCTGTTGAATATGCATCCGGATGAGAAGATTACGGAGATTATTAAATATAATGAAGATAATCAGCAGTCGGATGATAAAAGTGACGATGAGGCGGATGAATACCTCTTTATGGCGACTAAGAACGGTACAATCAAGAAGACCGCGATGAAAAATTACGCGAATGTGCGTTCGAATGGTTTAATTACGATTAAATTGGACCCAGGAGATGAACTGAAGTGGGTGAAGCCAACTACAGGGAAGAATGATATCATTATTTCTACCTCAGCTGGTCAAGCAATCCGCTTTAATGAGGCCGATGTGCGTGCGATGGGTCGTTCGGCGATGGGCGTGCGTGGTATGCGTCTCCGTCCGAAAGATGAAGTGGTAGGTATGGATATCGTGACTGATCCAAAGCAGAAATTGATCGCAGTTTCCGCCAATGGTTACGGTAAGTCTACTCTGGTGGCCAACTTCCCAACTCATAAACGTGGTGGTGTAGGTATCAAGGTAGCGCCGTGACGGCAAAAACTGGTCCAATTGTGGCAGTGCATACCTTAGACCCAGAGGCGAGCGAGGTGATTATGATGTCATCGAACGGTCAGGCAATTCGTGTGGCGGTGAAAGATATCCCAACCCTCGGTCGCGCCACTCAAGGTGTACGCATTATGCGAATGGCAGATGGGGATACGGTGGCCTCGATTGGTATCGTCTTACCGGAAGAAAAAGAAGAAGAAACTAACGAATAATTAGTTTTAGA
>CALIXG010000007.1 GCA_938046495.1 uncultured Candidatus Saccharibacteria bacterium
TGGTGCGAGTAAGTATTCATTAATAAATATTTTTGATTAGTCAACTGATTTTTGATAACCCAGAAGAATTCACTCTCCCCAAAAGAGCCTTCTTGCTCTACTAAATATCGACCTTCTGGCATTTGATATTTTGAGATAACCTCACTTAATTCGTTTTCAGTCATTTCCCACATTTCAATACTCCATTTACTTACAAGTTATATATTATATAGTACGTCCATAGTAAAATTACAAGTTACTAAACTTTATACGACTGATACCTAAGTTAATATCTCAAGTGCAATACTAATACCTAGGTGCAATTTCGCGGGAGTAGACCATGTAGGCTTGGCCACCACTGAGGGATTGGCGGTAGGCCCAGAAGTAGGCGTCGGCACGGAGGGTGAAGACTTCGGCTGGATGGATGGAACCTTCGGCGTAGTAAGTGCCGGTAGGGCCGGTCTGAAGTGGGTGAGCACCAGCACGGCCGCCACCAGTGTGGGAGCCTGCGGTGCGGTTTAAGACGAGTTTTCTGGCGAAGACGGGACCGGTGATGGTGAGAGTTTCATTGCAAGAGAGGGCGTTCGGGTAGTGATTATCGGAACAGGTGTCGATTTGGTTATCGCCATAATCTTCATCGAGAATTAGCCAGGCGTCGATGTTGGTGACGTTACTGGTGATGTTAATTTTCTTAGCAAAGATGAGAACTTGCGGAAAATCATCCACGGCATTGTAAGTTTCTTGGGCGATATTAATATTGCGATCGATGGTGAGAGTGCCATCGACGAACATGGCGAGAGTGTTCATGAGCTTTTCACCGGTAGTGTTGCTTCTCGCGACGAGGTTGCCGCCATGATCGAACTGGTAGAAGTTGGCGGTGCTATTCATGGCGCTGAGGCTGGTGTCTCCCTGATGATAGAGCTGGGAGAGGCCGAGGTAGTTCTTGGCAGAAGTTTGATCGGAAGTGAGGCTGTAGATAGTGTTACCAGAGTTTCTAGCGATAGTATCGCGGAAGCGGGCTTTGAGACGAGCCAGGACGGCAGAGCCGATACGGGTGATGTTAGATTCGCCAGATTTATTGTCATTTGAGATAGTGAGTGGGCTTAAGGCGACTTGATTACTTGCGGAATCTGCGCCACCATTTGGCAGATTGAAGTTGTAATTTTCTTCGTAACCTTGGATAGCGCCAGTGCCGAAGCCGTTGACTTTACCAGCAGCTAGTGCGCTAAATTCAGTCCAGGAACCGAAAAGTTTAGTGGCAGCAGAAGGGTAAGCTCCGAGACCGCCACCGACAGCTTTATTGGAAACGGAAGTAATGATGGAGCCATTAGTATAGATACCGCCACCGAGGATTTGGAAGTTTGGTTTCTTGGCAATAGTGACACAAGAAGCAGCAGAAACGTGATGAAGATTGTTACCACCGTTCATGGCAGAGCCGTACATATTATTTTCGACGGTGTTACTGTCTGAATCGTGAGAGGCAGCTGGCCAAATCACCGAGCGAGTACAATATTTCTTACCAAGGCCACCACCCGGGAGATCGTCCGGAATGGTGCGTTCATAAGTTTCGGTATTGAGGAATTCACCGGTGTATTTGCCAGCGGAGTTAATGCGACCAGTGACAGTGTCGACCAATTTGCAGCGATTGATACCAGAGCCGTGGCATATGTTGCCGTTCGCGATAGTCTGCTCTTGGAGTTTAGATTCTGGATAATTTTCGTCGACAATCATTTCGTAGACTTTAACGGTTTGATCTTCACGAGTGTGGGTAGCGTAAGGAGTTTTGGAGATCAATTCGTTCGCACGCGGAGTGGCGCCATAATTGGCACCGATATTGATTCTAGCCCCGAGGAAGCCGACCCCACCTTCGGAGGATTCGATGTAACTATGGATAGAAGTATTGAAATTGTATGGGGTGTAGACAGAGGACTTTTTTTCTATGATGTTATTTTCCCCTTGAGATGTAGTATTAACCATGTTATCTGGGTAGAGGCGACTATAAGTGTATCTAATTTCGTAGATAGGGCGAGTTCTTACTCCTGTACAATTACCATTACTATCGCAACGACCACCATACTCTTCGGTCCCAATTTTTACTCTATGGGCGGTCTTCTTTCTGGATTGGCTGCCCCACATGGTATCTTCATCATTAATATCGTAAGCTTCATCAAAAGAATTAAATTTATATCTATCAGCATTTTCCGCTGGACGACCAGCGCTATCGGTTTCCCCGGTCCAGTTTGTATATTCATTATACCAAGCACGAAGATCGTTGTAGCGGATGCCCTGAGAGATTACGGTGCCAACTTCGGTGGTGGAACCGATTTTATCGGCAGATTTACAACCGGACTGGTAATCGGTAAAACCTGGGATCTGATAGCCAACGGTGAGTTTTGGTGCATAGATACGGTAATAGTTAGTCTCGCAGGCATATTGGGATGAGGCGTTTTGGGTTGGAGAATAAGCGGTGAAGCCATATTCTTCATTTGTAATGCCGCTGCCGGTGAATGGTGTGGGGCTGCTATTGCCGATTGTGTGATACTCACCATCGTGAAGCTTGGAGTCACCAAAATTATATTTATTGTTTTGGTTGCCATTTTTTTCGGCGAAAATCTGGAATTTACTGGCTGCGGGGGCTTGTCCTCTTACCCTTGAACTTCCAGTTTGGATGCCAACTTGCTGAACCGGGAAACAAAAAGTTTCATAGAATTGGACGCGATCGCCTGGTTTGGCAAAAACATAGTTTTTGCCTTCGTAGTTTTTCTGCCAAGAATTATGGTTAAGCGTACCAGAATAGGAGTGATTTACTACACCTGAATCGCCAGCGGAGCTGCCCTTATAATATGCGCCAAAATTACCTGGGAGCTGGGAACAGGTGGTATTGGATGGTATAGGCTGTTTTTCTGGATCGATGGTCGTTGGTGGCCAGGAACAGAACCAGGAAAAATCGCCACGATCCCATTCGGCAAGACGCTGAGGGTCATCGACGCCGTTATAAACCTTACCTGTGTAATTAATTTTTGCTTCTTCCCATGATACTCTATGATGACCGGAAGTTATATAATCATAAACCTTAGGCTCAGGCTCGGAGTAATATCTAGAAAAAGATAAAGGTATGGCCATACCACCAGTTGGGGTTTTAGTTTTACGATAGTAACGATTGTAACCAAAAATATAAACACCCTTACTACCCCTGGAAGCACAACCAGTTACAGCATTATCACCCTTCTTAGTATCCAACTGCTTATTATCAGTTGGATATTTTCCATTATTCGGTGGATTAATAAATCTACTATATGGGATACGATCTCTCTGATTCACTGGTATGCCCATTTCGTCAAAATCATAGTAGACCCAAGAAACACCCGAGTATGGTTGATGTATGGTATAACAAATTCTAGCAGTACAGCCATCAACAGGATAACCAGAGCCACCATTATGGGTGCCACCTGGGTCTTGAACAACTGGTGGATCTGCAGCGAAGACATTGTATCCTAAGAAGCTAAAAGAGAACAGAGACAAGAAGAAAAAAGATAACACTAAGAATATTTTTTTATAATTACATTTACGACCAATAACCATATACACCTTCATATTTATATATTAGCATAATAGTTATGAAAAAATATAAATATAAAAAACCACCCGATATTCTTGGGTGGTTTTTCAAAAGAGGTTAGTTAACTTTCCTCATACCCTCTAAACTACGCAACTTGTAGTGAAGCAGGTAGGTATAGTGTGAAGTGTTTTCTGGATTCTCATCCAGATATACACTATCGATGATGGACATATATTTAGCAACATCATCGAGGCACCAACCGGAGACATATAACGCACGATCGACGGTAGGATAATACAACTTCACCGGATCAATGGCATGACCATATTTAGCATTATAGTCTTCGACAGTCTCATTTGTAGTTAGCCCACTACTAGCATTTTCCCAGTAGATTTCCTGATAAATACCAAGTGGCTCACCGGAGCCATTATGATTCATTGCTCCAGGGACCGTAATTCGTGTACCGTGTGGATAACAATTTTCTGACTTAACATGGACCCCAATACTCATCTTTACTGGTATATCCAGATTAACTGAGTCATTCCTCATGAAAAAAAGTTTATTATCTGAGCTTGACTTACGCATTCCGTTCATGGTGTACTCCTTATCGAAATAAGAGAGGAATTCTTCCCTGAAGTCGAATGCGTAAATACGTTCACCCTGTCTTGCAGCAGTATTATCTGCATACTCACGGATGTGCCAATTCATGCCGTCGGTCCAGGCTTGAACCATTAGTTCTCCTGTGTCGAAACGCTGAAAGAGTCTCCAGTTGTACTTATTAAACTGGCGATTCTCCGCAGCTAACTGCTGCGCGGGATACTGGTATTTACCAGTATCGTACTGCACGTTTTGAACATCCGTGTTCGCCGCGTTAGTATTATTACCGCTTGATTGAGTCACGCTTTGGTTGGCGCTAGGCTTCAGGCCTAAAACACCAGCCTTGGCGGCAAAAGAATTCACAGTTGATAAAGACAGAACTGCTACAGCCAACATAGCTACAAAAATTTTTTTAATCATAGTTCACCTCTTTCTGAAGGTGCT
>CALIXG010000008.1 GCA_938046495.1 uncultured Candidatus Saccharibacteria bacterium
ACGATCTTGTCGGTTTGATTACTAAGGAGCAAAAAGAACTTCGTCGCGATATTGATGAAACGGCTCAGGCCTTACTTGTTACCGCCATGGAACGCATGTCTTCTGAGGTAACTGCTGACCGTACCGTCACTGCTTTGAAATTGCCAGATGATGAAATGAAGGGGCGTATTATCGGTAAGGAAGGTCGTAATATTCAGGCACTTCAACGTGCTACCGGTGTCGACATTATGGTCGATGATACTCCAGGCATGGTGGTGCTTTCTTCTTTTGACCCGATCCGTCGTCAAGTCGCGCGTTACGCTTTGGAGCGTCTGATGAAAGATGGCCGCATCAATCCATCTAGTATCGAAGATGCTGTCGCTAAGGCTGAACGCGAAATTGAAAAAGAAGTCGTGCGTGCCGGTGAAGATGCTGCTCGCGAAGTGGGTGTGATTGGTATCCCACACGAAATTTTACATTTGCTTGGTGAGCTTAAATTTCGTACTTCCTATGGTCAAAATGTTTTGCTTCACTCGATTGAAATGGCACACATGGCCGGTATGATCGCCGAAGAAATTGGTGCCGATGTGCGTGTCGCTAAGACTGCTACTTTGCTTCACGATGTGGGCAAAGCTGTTACTCATAAAATCGAAGGTAAGCACGCCGAGATTGGCGCTGAGCTCGCCAAAAAATACGGTCTTTCTGATCGCGTAACTCACGCTATCGCCGCCCACCATAACGATATCGAACCAACCACCGTCGAAGCTATTATTGTGAAGATTGTTGATGCGATTTCCGCTGCTCGTCCAGGTGCTCGTAATATTTCCGCCGAGAATTTCGCTGAGCGTATGAAAGAGCTAGAAAATATCGCTACCGGCTTTAATGGCATCGATAAGGCTTACGCAATTTCTGCCGGCCGTGAAATTCGTGTGATTGTCGAACCAAAGCAAATTGATGACCTCACTGCCTTGAAATTAGCTCGTGATATTGCCGAAAAAATTGAAGCTACTATGAGTTATCCAGGCGTGATCAAGGTTAATGTGATTCGTGAAACTCGCGCCATCGAATACGCCAAGTAATTTCTCCTCACTCTAAAAATCTAAAAAATAACCCTGAGATAGGGGTTATTTTTTTATTTGCCATAAGTACGGGCTATATTTTTTATGATTAAAAATATCAATAGATTGACAAGCGTTTTTTATTTGATAACATAGAGATGTAAACTGTTAACGTTTAGTTCTTTTTAGAAAGCGAGGTAGCTTATGTTTAGAAAGCTAAGAAGTATCATTTTTGCCACTCTTTTACTTACACTTACTGCGATGCCAATGACATCGTTGGCTACATCAGGGTCTATTACTGACTATACCCCTAGTGGATATATAGCTGGTGTTTGGGTAGAAGTTTATGATGGCGATTCCGGCTGGGCTTATATTAGGCCCCTAGGAAGTCGACAGAAAGTTAGCTGGAGCTATGATACTGAAGGATTACCATTCTGTTTACATATCGGAGTTGGCGGTAGCCCAGAAAATTGGGGTCATAACGTCCATACGCCGACACTCGTGGATAAGGGTAAGCGATTTTATGTTGATGTATATTATAGTGCGGGCAGTTGGAGTGCTCCGTCATATTTTACCAAGGTAAACTCTTACTAACTAATAACTACTTCATTTTCTATCCTGAGCAAGATATAAAACTGCTCAATGAACAAGAAAAAGAGGGTTATATTATGGCACAAGTAAAGGCGACAAATTCACAAACAAAGAATAACAGTTTGAAGATAATAGTTATCGTAGTAGCTTTTATTATGTGGGGAGCGACACTTTATATGAATGCCCTAATGCTATCCAAAATATTTTACATGATGGAATTAGAGGAGAAGCATTATGGTTTAATTCTTCGAAACACCGATATTATTAATTATAAAGTTACAAATGATGAAGAGTCTCGCCGCAAACTAAAAGATTGGTATGACATCGACTATAAAAAAGATTAATTATTTATAACCAAAAGGACTGGAATCGCTCCAGTCTTTTTAATAATTTCATGGTCTGGGTGACCAGATTAGGATTTTTTCAAAATCCTTCTGTTCCTCCTCGCTCAAAAAAATAAAAGCAAGCTTTTATTTTTTACTCGCTTCGTCGTCCAGTCGAACTACGTTCTCGTCTTATTGCTTCAACATATATGAAAACAAAAATAATCCCTGAAGGATCATTTTTCTTTTCATAATGGTCTGGGTGACCAGATTTGAACTGGCGACCTCGCAGTCCCGAACCGCGCGCGCTACCAACTGCGCCACACCCAGATATGTTTATCTTATCACGAAAACGCAAGATAATTACAATTATGTTATAATATCAAACGATATGAGTAAACTATATAAAAGAACTAAAATTTTGGCTACCATCGGTCCAGCCGTCTTCACTGAAGAAAAAATTGCCGAGTTGGTCATGGCCGGTGTCAACTGTTGCCGCCTCAACTTCTCTCACGGAAGTTACGAAGAACGCGATGAGCAAATCGCTTGGATTAAAAAAGCTGCTGAGAAAAAAGGTCGCTCTGTCGCCATTCTCCAGGATATTCAAGGTCCTAAAATTCGCCTCGGCACAATTAAAGATAATCACTACGAAGTCAAGCCAGGTGACGAACTGATTCTCGATTATTCCGTCACTGAACATGATGGTTCAAATCTTCTTCCAGTTCAGTACAATCTTGCTGAGCGCATGAAAGTTGGTGAACCTCTCTTCATCTTTGATGGTAAAATTCGTTCTACCGTCACGGAAATTGTAAGTGACACCGCTATTAAGGTTAAGGTTGAAAACGAAGGTACGATTATGAGCCGCAAGGGTCTCAACCTTCCAGATACCGACTTCGGTGGTGATGTGATTACCGAAAAAGATATGGCTGACATCGAATTTGGTGCTACCCGCGATTTTGATTACGTGGCAATGAGTTTCATTCAGAGTGCTGATGATGTCGAAAGACTCCGTCAAATCTTGGTTTCTCTCGGTTCTACCGCTCAAATTATCGCTAAAATTGAAACCAAAAAAGCTATCGAAACTGATGAAAAAATGGAAGCAATTGTTCAGGCTGCTGATGGTATCATGGTCGCCCGTGGTGACATGGCTGTCGAAGCTGGTAACGAAGTTGTTCCTATCGTTCAGCGTAAATTAATCAGCCTTTGCCGCAAGCACGGTAAAATCTGTGTCGTGGCTACTCAAATGCTCGGCTCCATGGTGGATAGTCCTAGTCCATCTCGCGCTGAAGTTTCCGACGTTGCCAACGCCGTGATTCAGGGCGCTGACGCTGTTATGCTTTCTGATGAAACCGCCAACGGTAAATACCCAATCGAAGCTGTGAAGCAAATGAAGCAAATCATTCTCTACACTCAGAATCATTCCAAAGTCGACCCAATTGACCAGGATGTCACTGGTGAAAATCGTGAATATAACGCTGTAGCTAATGCTGCCGTCAGCCTTGCTGAAAAAATTCACGCCGATGTCATCGTCTGTGAGACGGCTTCTGGTGCAACCGCTGTTTCAATCTCCGCTGAACGTCCAAATCTCCCAATCATTTCAGTTACTTCGAATAAGCGTGTGGCTAGCCAATTGGCTTTGAATTATGCTAACGCCAGCTTCGAACGTCCATTCTCTGAGAATTATGGTATTGATCTCGTTCAAGAACTTAAAGCTTCTGGTTATATCAATACCAAACCAGGCGAAGATAAGGTGCTCGCGGTAATCGTTTCTGGCCAACCAAACGTCATTGGTGGTACGGATACTATTCAAATTCGTAGTATTTAATACTAAGCTTTAGCACGATTAGAAGATTGCGGTATAATTAAAACATGTATCGCAATCTTTATTTTTTGCACCCCGAACATCAAACCGTTTTACTTCGTACGGATTATAATGTGCCGCTCGAAAATGGTCTGATTCAAAATAATTTACGCATCGAAAAATCTCTTCCTACCATTCGGTATCTCTTGGATCATCAGGTTAAAAAACTGGTAATCATTTCTCATCTCGGTCGTCCAGAGGGAAAAGTGATGCCGGAATTTTCTTTACGGCCAGTCGCGGCTGAGCTTTCTCATTTATTGCGTCGCGAAGTCTTTTTTGCACCCGAAACTACCGGTGAGGCTACCAAGCAATTAATCTCTGAGGCCCCAGAAGGTGCGGTGATTTTATTAGAAAATTTACGCTTTCATCCTGGTGAAGAGGAGAATTCAAAAGATTTTGCCGAGTCTATCTTCGATACGGTTCAGCCAGATTGTTTTGTCCAGGACGGCTTCGGTGTTTTGCATCGCGCCCATGCTTCCACTGATGCCTTGCCGCGGCTACTTCCGAGCGCCATGGGTTTACTAGTCGAGCAAGAAATCGAAAATCTAAAGAAGGTACAAGAAAACCCACCTCACCCTGTACTGCTAATTATTGGTGGGGCTAAGGTTAAGGATAAATCTCCGCTCATCGAACACTTCGCCTCGCTCTCTGACCATATTTTTGTCGGAGGTAAAATCGCTGCCGATGGATTCACTTCTGATTTACCTCAAATCACCGTCACTACGGATTTCACTGAGGATGAATCCGGCGCTAAACTCGATATCGGTCCGAAATCACTCGACCAGCTAATCGACCTCGTGCTAAAATCTCGTACTATTATCTGGAATGGCACTCTCGGTCTTACCGAAAAACCGCCCTTTGATTTCGCTTCCAGGGTCATCGCCGAATCTATTGGTGCTAAAAACTCGGCAGAAAATCTTTCCGTAATCTGCGGCGGTGATACTACGGGTTTCGTAGAAAACCTCTTACAAAACCGATATTCCGATCAGCCTCCACTTAATTTTTCTTTAGTTTCCACCGGTGGTGGCGCTAGTCTCGAATTTTTAATTCATGGCACTCTTCCAGGTCTCGAAGTTCTGAAAACCGAATAATCTAAAATCCGCCTCTGTTAATTTTGTAATAATTACATAAACTTGTCTTGGAGCTGGAAATAATTAGCACTCATTGCTTGACAGTGCTAATATTTGCTATACAATAGAATTATGCAAGATGAATTTACTGAAATAATGAATAAATTGACCGAGAATGCTCGTTTTGCGCTCCAGAAATCCGATTATTATGCCAAGCGTTATAATAACGGCTACATGAGCACAGAACATTTGCTTCTCGGTATTCTTTCGCAGGACACTTCCACTGGTGCGCGCTTCCTCGCCGATGAAGATGTGAATCTTGATCAGGTTGAAAAATTGATGAATCATACCGCCATCGAAGTTCCTGGTGCAGATATGGCCATGATGTCGCTTTCCGAGGCTGCCGTTCTGACTCTGCGTCTCGCTTCCAATTTTGTGAAAGAGCAGGGAATTAAGCTGATTGGTACCGAGCACCTACTTTATGCTTTGATTCGCCAGCCAAATTCTCGCGCCAGCTTGATTCTTCAAGGTCTCGATGTTGATCTTACGGAATTGTCGAAAACTATCGAAGAATTTGCGGAAAAACAGGCGGAAGAAGCCAAGATTGATCAAAAGAAAAATGACTTTAAGCGCAAGCGTCCGCTCAAGTGGCTCACCAAATACGGCGTGGATCTCACCGAATTAGCTCGTCAAGGTCGCCTTGATACCGTGATTGGTCGTGATCGTGAAATTGAACGCGCACTTACCGTACTTTCTCGTCGCACCAAATCTAACCCTGTACTAATCGGTGAAGCTGGTGTGGGTAAGACCGCCATTGTCGAAGGTCTCGCCACTCGTATCGCCAAAAATGAGGTGCCAGGTAATTTAATCGGTAAGAAAATTTATCAAATCGACCTCAGTTCTGTGGTCGCCGGTACAAAGTTCCGCGGCGACTTCGAGGAGCGTATTAAGGGTATCGTCGACGAAGCCATCGAAAGTAAGGACCTTATTCTCTTTATCGACGAAATTCATCTCCTGACTGGCGCTGGTTCCTCTGAGGGTAGCCTGGATGCCGCAAATATCTTGAAGCCAGCTCTCGCGCGTGGTTTAATTCATCTGATTGGTGCTTCTACCATGGATGAATATCGCAAATCTATCGAAAAAGATAAAGCTCTCGCGCGTCGTTTCCAGACCGTGATCGTCGAAGAGCCTTCCGATGCGATTACCGTGCGTATCTTGAAGGGAATTAAATCGCATTACGAAAAACATCATGGCGTGGTAATCCCTGATAAGATTATCGAAACCGCCGTCAGCATGTCGAAGCGCTATATTAATGATCGTTATATGCCAGATAAGGTTATCGATGTGATTGATGAAGCTAGCGCTATCACTAAAGTAGCCGCCGATAAAAGTGGTAGTGGCGAATATAAGAAATTAAAAATCGAGCGCGAATCTCTTCAGCAAAAAATTGAAGATAGTGCCGAGGCGGAGAACTTTGAAAAGGCTGCTCTCTACAAAACTCGTCTCGCTAAATTAGAGGAAAAAATCAAATCCCTCGAGCAGGCTGGCGTGGATGAAAATGTTTCACCAGTGCTCACTGAAGAAAATCTCGCTGAAGCTATTTCTCTCAAAACTGGTATTCCAGTTTCCAAGGTACATGGCAGCGAATTGAAGATTCTTTCGAAATTAGAAGCACATCTCGATAAGGCTATTATCGGTCAAGATGAAGCGATTCATGATGTAGCTAAAGCAATTCGTCGTGGCCGCTCCGGCATCAGTGATCCTAAGCGTCCGATTGGTTCCTTCCTCTTCATGGGCCCGACTGGTGTGGGTAAAACCGAGCTTGCTCGTGTGATTGCCCGCGAAGTTTTCGGTGGTGAGAATGCCTTGATTAAAATCGATATGTCAGAATTTGGTGAAAAACACAACGTTTCTCGCCTAGTCGGTGCGCCAGCTGGCTATGTTGGCTATGACGATGGTGGTAAATTAACCGAATCGGTGCGCCGTCATCCATATTCCGTGGTGCTCTTTGACGAAATTGAAAAAGCTCACCCAGATGTCTTTAATATGCTGCTGCAAATTCTTGAAGACGGGGTTCTCACCGACGGTCAAGGTAACCGTGTGAAGTTCAATAACACCATCGTGATTCTGACTTCCAACCTCGGTTCTGACGAAATGTATAACGATCAGGCTTTCGGTTTTTCCAGTCATCAAAAAACCAAGGATCAATTTATTGCCGAAGATTACGAAGCCAGTAAAAATGCCGCGATGAAAGCTTTGAAGAAGTCTATGCGCCCAGAGCTCATTAACCGTCTCGATGCTATTGAAGTCTTCCATGCGCTTTCTCGTAAGCAAGTCGAAGAAATCTTTGACAATATGATTGAAGATTTGAAAAAGCGTCTTGCTGAAAAAGCTATCGGCTTGAAGCTCGATACTAAAGTCCGTGACTTCCTTATCGAAAAAGGTTTTGATCCCAAAAATGGCGCCAGACCATTACGCCGAGCCATCGAAGACAATTTGGAAACCTTACTCTCTGACGCGATTATTGCGGAAGAAATTTTGCCAGGACAAATCGCCCAAATTAGCTTAAAAGGTGATAAGCTTAAATTAAAGATCGAAAGCACTGAAAAATAATATGGAAAATTCACCGTCAGAAGTCTCCGTTCAGTCTCGTCGGCGCAGTCCGGCGCTTGCGGATGTGCTTAGCGGACTTGTGATTTTTGGTACACTTTTCGCTGGCGCCTTTGCCTTTATTTGCTTACAGGATGACATTAAGGGTTATGATTTTCAAATCTCTGACACCCTGAAGCCTTACGTTCAGAAACTCAATCTTACGGAAAAAGCTTCGAAGACTCTGCTTGCCACCCATCCCGCCTTACAAGAAAAACAGGCCTTTAATCAGAGTTGTCATTCTCATAATCATGAAGTTTACGTCCTGGGTTGTTATATCCACGATAATGATCGTATTTATCTCTATCATGTCGAATCCAATGATCTCCCAGGCGTAATTGAAGTTACTACGGCTCATGAAATGCTTCATGCGGCTTATCAGCGCGTCCCCTTCTGGGAAAAAGATCGCCTAAACGAAGAAATCAAAAAAGCCTACGATAAGCTACCAGCTGATCACGAAATCCGCACCTCAATCAAGAGTTATTCCGAGGATAATTTTTATGATGAGCTGCATTCACGTCTCGGCACCGAAGTAGCTGACTTGTCGGAATATCTCGAAAAACATTACGCCGCCTATTTTCAGCATCGTCAAACTATCACCGATTTTAATCAGCAATATCACTCCGTTTTCCAGCAGCTTAATGATAAACTCACTTCATTGAAATCTGAAATCGACGCCAAGCAGGCTACTATTAATCAGCAAACTGAAGCCTACAATAATGAAACCAATGCTTTAAATCAATTAATCCTGGATTTTAATCGACGTGTTGAATCCGGTAAAATTTCTGGTTGGCGCTATCA
>CALIXG010000009.1 GCA_938046495.1 uncultured Candidatus Saccharibacteria bacterium
GCTAGTTCGAGTCTAGTCAGGTGCACCATTAAAATAACTCCTTACGGAGTTCTTTTTTTGCGTTGTATAAAATGACAGGATATTATAAGCTTAAGATAAGAACGATAGAAGAAACATTTAAGCCGTACAAAAAATAGTGATGGAGGAGATACTATATGATTTATCCAGGAAAAATAAAAAAGGGTACTACGGTTGGGATTGTTTGTTTATCAAGCGGAGTACTTGGCGAGCCATTCGTAAAGCATGAAGTTAAATTAATCGAAGAACGCTTGCCTAGAGATTTTGGGCTAAAACTTAAATACATGCCAAACGCATTAAAAGGTGAGGAATTTTTAAAAAATCATCCAGAAAAGAAGGCAGAGGATTTAAAGTTAGCGTTTTTGGATGAAGAGGTAGATATTATTTGGTCCGCACTTGGTGGCGACGATACATTTAGGACGTTGCCGTATTTAATGAATGATGAGTTTGCTGAAATTATTAAGAAACACCCAAAACCATTTTTGGGCTTTTCAGATACCACTAATAACCATTTGATGCTTTATCAATTGGGGTTAGCAACTTTTTATGCACCATCATTACTGTCGGATATTGCTGAGCTTGGTCCAGAAATTTTTACATATACTAAAGATTGGCTGAATAAACTTTTTGATTCAGAGAAAAATATAGTGATTGAGCCTAGTCCAGTCTGGTATGAAGCAAGAACTTCTTTTGATGAGTCTCAATTAGGGGTGTGGCGTAAAGAGCGAAAAGAAGAACATGGACATGAATATCTGTACGGTGAAGGAGTGGTACAAGGCGATTTATTGGGTGGATGCCTAGAAAGTTTATCTGAAATGATTACGGGAGGACGACACCCAGATCAAAAAAAAGTATATGAAAAATATCAAATTTTCCCAACCCGAGAACAATGGAGTGATAAGATAGCCTTTATTGAAACCAGTGAAGAAAAACCTAATCCAGAAAAACTAAAAAGTATGCTGTCAGTATTGGAAGATAGAGGTGTATTTAGCGTTATCCGAGGACTAATTATTGGAAAGCCGCAAGATGAAGTGTATTATCGTGAATACAAAGAAATATACACTGCGTTAGCGAAAAAATATAACCTACCGACGGTGTTTAATTTGAACTTTGGTCACACTGCTCCGCGTATGGTTCTTCCATATGGAAGACCAATCAAAATTGATTTTACTAAGCAAGAGATTCTATTGGTAGGCGGAATATTAGGATAAATAAATGAAAGAAATCAACAGAATAATACTCCAGTTTTTCTAATAACTTCTCTGTTCTGGACATCCACCCAGCACGCTATTTATGGCGGATTTTTCGGCTTCTGTTACCCAAAGATTATATTTTTTCTTCACCGAAATTTGGCGTGCTACGTATTGGCAACGAAAACTTTTATTTTTCGGTAGCCAGCTTGCTGCATCACTATCGGATTTCTGTTGGTTGGCTTGCCCATCCACTGCGGCGAGATTTAGTGGATCGGTCGCAATCTGAAATCTAATATCACTACTGAGATACTGTGCCCCTTTTTGCCAGGCATCCGAAAGCGCCACGATATGGTCAATCTGGATTTTTTTACCAATTTCTTCACGACTCGAAAAACTCATCCAAGTTCCGGTGTACGGTTCATAGAAACTTCCCGAAACTACATTGCACTTTTGGTCCGTCTTCGCCGTCTCACCAAAATCCCGTTTCAAGATCCGTTGTCTCAAGTTGCATCCCTCGATTTCTGGCCAATTCTTATAAAACTCGGTTCGTTTGTAACCGGTCTTTGGCGCGCGTCCCTTAACTTCGAGACTAGATAGGATTTCGCTAGCTAGCGGCTTGGAATTAGAGGTATAGGTGCCATCCGTGAGATTCGTAAACGTAGATTTATCTGGATTGTTTTGAGCTTCTGTGGATTCAGCATTACTCGCGTTCCCATGCTCGTTAGTTTTAGCGCTTTCACTCTGCTGTTCAGAATGGACCGGTGTGTAATTATAAGATTTTGGATTTAGAGCTACCGTCAGCAAGAACAAACCAAGCAAACTTAGGCCGGTTATTATTCTTCTTTTCAATAAACGTCGATTCTGCATTAAGTCCTCAATCTAATCTATTTTAATCCAATAGGGTTTAATTTAACTGATATGATTTAGCCTAAATAGCTTAATCTGTAAATCAATCTTGCTTAAAGCGCTTGGCGTATTCCACTACCGAAGCCAAATCTTCATCCTTGGTAAAATCAGCCGAGTCGTCAATCGCAAGGAGGGAATTTAAGAGTACGCGCGCGTCGAGCAAACCAGAGATTTTTCCTACCTCATCTACCACTACGAAAGCCTGCGCATGGGAGCGAAGTAAGGTGAAGAGTGCCTCATAGAGTGGGTAATTTTCCGAAAGATAAACAATCTTGCGATCCATAAACGCCGAAGCCTGATCGGTGTCCTTGATATCTAATTGGAAAAGTGTCTTGGCGTGTAAAATTCCACTTAATTCACCACGGCGATCAACTACAGGGAACTGGCTCTGGCCAGATTTATATAAGCCAGACAAGGTTAATGGTCCCATATAATCTTCTTCGCCCACGAATTTTAATTCCGCCTTTGGTGTCATGATATCGGAAACCTTTTTACTATCAAAACTCATAACTTTACCAAGAGTTTCTTTTTTGCTATCTGAAAGCACCGAGCTTGGCATTT
>CALIXG010000010.1 GCA_938046495.1 uncultured Candidatus Saccharibacteria bacterium
ATTGGCGCGATTACCTGTATTTTGATTATTCTTTTACTTAACCGCTGGTTCAAAAACAACACTGCCATCATGGCCAGCATCATCACCGTGCTTTCTTCCAGCTTCCTTTTTATCTCTGGTAGTGGCACCGCCTTAATCATGATTTTATTCTGGACCACCTTATTACTCTGGCTCGGTTCCAAAGTTCAGGGCGAAAACAAACCAAAGGCCAGTTGGTGCTTCCTCTTTGGTATTTTTATGTGTCTAAGTATTTTTACTCCATACATGCTCTACCTAGATTTCTTTATTTTAATCTACGTTTTCGTTCATCCGCATCTCCGTTTTACTCTCAAAAATCTGCCGAAAATTCCTCTCGCTATTTTCAGCCTAATGGTGATTTCTGCAGTGACCATATTAATTTTGCGTGGACTAAAACATCCAGAAATTTTCACCGAATTACTCCTCATGCCGAATTTTTCTTTTACCAATTACTTCCATAACCTCGGAAATGCTGTACGGGTAGCAATCACCTGGAACGGATTGGTTGAAAGCACTTTTCTCGCTCCGCTTTATGGCTTACCGGCCATTACTCTAGCCATTATTGGCTTCATCTCGACCTTCAAGGGCTTCTTTGCCTCACGAAATTCTATGGGCTTTTTACTTACAATTTTTACCATATTAATTTCTGGTCTCAATCCACAAATGATTATTCTTTTCATCTTACCGCTCGCAATCTTAGTTGCCCACGGCATGAAATACATTCTCCATAAATGGTCCAGCATCTTCCCATACAACCCCTATGCCAAGGTTATTGGTGTACTTCCGATTGGCTTATTTATGCTTATTGTTATTGTTTCAGACCTCAATCATTTTATTTACGGCTATCGCTATAGCGCACCGGTTGCTAACCAATTCACTAACGACATAAAATTACTCGATCGTTATTACAAAAATCATTTACTCTATCTACCAGAAAATCAAGAAAATCGTAACTTTTATGTCCATCTAGCTAACTCACATACCATCTTCAATAAAACTCCGAAGTATCATTACATCTCAAATCTTAGTGAAAATACCGAAAAA
>CALIXG010000011.1 GCA_938046495.1 uncultured Candidatus Saccharibacteria bacterium
AGACTTCTCAGACATCAATTTTTTTAATAATGGATGTTGTGCTAAACGCATGCGCATATTCAAATAATTGCTACGATTATCAAAATAGCCAGAAATAATTCCGGAGCAGAATAACCATACACCTGCAATAGCTGCGAACCATAAAGAACCATCTAAAGGATCAATACGGTGTAATTGATAGGCTATTTTCTCTGAATTCATCAATGGCTCACCTGTTTGATGTTGATAAACAAAAGCAATTAATGCCGCTAATCCCATAGCAACTACTACATTGCCTAAAACGGCCACGCTTTGGGAACGAAATACATCCACTAATAACTGGGCTAATTTCATATTTAATGTTTTGCCTTGTGGATTTTTCTCTACTGCCTCAGCAAAACGAGCAGCTGTCATGGCTGGCTGTTTGGTTGCAACCGTGAAATGCAACATAAAGATCACCATAAAACCGAAGCCGTAATTTAAACCTTCGGCAAGACCTTTCCAGACTTTATCATCAATAATGCTGCCTAAATAGGTTTTAAATAACGCCATTAGTGCAATCAATACACCACCACCTGCCGCAGAGTAAAACATTGCCCAATACTCTTTTTTATCTCGAGTAATGTAATGCTCACCGTGGTCCCCAGCATTCTGCGTAACACTACGAGCAATTAATCCTGAGCTTTGTTTCCATAGTCGGGAAATACTATGTCGCTCTGCAGCTGCACGGGCAAAACAACCCGTTAATAACAATATTCGACGCGGTAAATAGCGATTTGAAACAAAAATTGCCATCAACGTTTCTAATCGTTCTAAAGTCTGGGAAAGACGTTCTAATAAATACGCTGTATTTAAGGAAGACCCCACTACTGCCCCACGTTTCTGTAAGCCAATAATCAATGCCTTACATTGTTCAAACATTACCTGTAAATGACTATCATCAAAATCTATTGATTGGCGACGCGCCGCTACCCAATCAACCACCTCATGGTGTAAAGCAACAAAAGGTGAATCAGCATTTAACAGAGAGGGTTCCATTCGCATCAGCTCAGGATCCATATCTTCAGCTGCAATCCAAATTGAAAGCATTTCAATGGCAAATAGCCCTTCACTTTCAATATGATTTTTTAAACGTTCCCGATCTTTTTGTTCTGTATAACGGGTTAAAACGCCAAATACGCCTCGCCACGTTTTTAAGGGAACGGCATCAATCCAGCGCGCATCATTTTTATCGCTAAACAATAAATAAAAAATATCACGTAAATCATTAATATCTTTAAAAGAGGGGTTAAAACGCTCATAAATACGCGTTTTCATTTCTTGCCCAAAACCACCACGCGTAAGAATACCACTACTAATAAACAACGGGTAAAGACGTAAACCACATAACCAACCACATAATAATTTCGAAACAGAACATCCTAATTCTTTATCGTTCTTTAAGATAAACTTAAACAAGTGCAAGGTTGGAGAAATTTTTTCTGTAGGGCTACTACGTAATAATTGACACAGCCCTTCCACAAGACCAAAGGCATCATTTTCCTCGACTTTATTACGCAAAAATTGCGGCAAAGTATCGGTTTTAATCATGAGCTTTCCCCCATATCGTTTATATTCAAAAGCGAGACATTATACAGCTCTGTTGGATAAAGTAAAAGTGAGCGGAAAAGTGCGGTTAATTTTGAAAGAGTTTTAAAAGAAAAGGCGTATGCTTCCATACGCCTTTAAATTGATATTATTTCTCTTTCTTCAGCAAGAAAATGCCTTGTTCAGAGAAGTTCACATAAGCTTGTTTGAGATCAGCATTGAAGTCTTCTGGTTTAGTGTTAATGAGCAATTCTTTGCCAGCCCAAATCGCCACCACTTCCCAGTGGTTACCCATATAGACTGCACTCTTGATTTCACATTGTTGTGCTGCCTCGCCTTCTGCTTTTAAGTAAATTGCTTCAGGACGTACGCCAACTAAGCATTCGCCATCTGGTAAATTAAATTGTGCCGCATTACTTAATGGCAATTTATAACCATTCACGTGAATAGTGCCATTTTCTAATTTTCCTTCAAAGATGCTCGATTCGCCCATGAAGTTTGCAAGGAATAAAGAATTTGGACGCAAATAAAGCTCTTTTGCTGGCGCTTTTTGCATGATTTTACCTTTATTCATGACAATAACTTCATCGGATACCGCAAATGCTTCGGTCTGGTCGTGAGTCACATAAAGTGAGGTAATACCTAAACTTTGTTGTAATTCACGGATTTTTTCACGATCAGTATGCATGACACTAAAGATAACAAAATCGACATGATGGCGCTTAAGATATTCAATAGCCGGGGTGGTGAGCTCTTTTAAATCGTAAGCTTCGGCTGGATTAGTAATAGCTTCAGGAGTAAGTTTATTTTTGGTGAGGGGTTTTAATTTATAAAAAAGATCTTTACATTTACCAGAGAGTGAACTAACACCAATAATTTCACAATCTTCAGCGTCAAGTTTTTGGATTTTACTAATTACATTACGAAGGTTGCAACTATCAGTAAAAATTACAGTCTTTTTGGTATGATGTCCGAGGTATTCGCGTTTTAGAAAATGAATTAAATAAAGCGTAATAAAAGAAACTATGAAATTAACTGAGAAAAAAATGCCGAAGAAGAGACGTGGAATGCTGTTGCCTGTATGGGTGAGGTAAATGATGGCAGAAAAAATAATGGCCATAAATAGATTGGTAAGAAGAGCGGATTTAGCATGGCGAAGAATACCACGTTTTTTGGTGTCAGGATTACTGTGATAGAAAGTAAAAACAATTAGATATGAAAGAAGAAGATAAAGATAAATAGAGACGGTGCGAATGTTGTAAAAGGCAATATCGTTAGGTTCCCAGCCGAAGCGATAAAAGTAGGTAATTAAAAAAGAAATGGTAATGGCAAAAAGATTAGCGGTAAATAACTCAACACGACGATGATTTGACATATTGGATTTATTGTAACATAAATATTCAGATTTTACAGATTAAATAAAAAAATCACCCCTGTTAATGCTTATGATTGCAGAAAATATAAAATTATTTGCTAATAAAATATATCATATATGAGATATTTTGGTTTAGGCTAATTTTGAGATTTTTGGCGTTACAGGTAGAAATCAGGGGAGAAATTTAGTATAATCAAGAGAGAAAATTAATTGGATGGTGGGGTGAAGGAAGGCAAAATGGCAAGTATTTTTTCAAAAATTATTGCAGGTGAGATTCCATGTTACAAAATTTACGAGGATGAGAAAACCTTGGCTTTTTTGGATATTCACCCAGAAACCAAGGGTCACACTTTAGTGGTGCCGAAACTTGAAGTCGATAAACTTTACGATTTACCAGAAGATTATTATCTTGCGGTAATGAAAACTGTGAAGAAATTGGCGGCCAATATGGAAAAAGTTTTGGGAGAGAGGACTTTAATTAAGGTGATTGGTACCGATGTACCACATGCGCATGTACATCTGGTGACTTTTGATCCAAATTATAAATATGGCCAGGTGGTGGAAGTTTCCGAAGCGGAAATGGCTGAAATACGAGAAAAATTATTCTTAGAAAGTGAGGAGAAATAATGAAATTTGCTCCGGCATATAATCCGGCGGATTTTGAAGCGGATATTTACGCAGCTTGGGAAGCAGCGGGTAAGTTTTTGCCAAAAAAGGATGAAACTGAGGCGGACGGCAAAAAATCGAAACGCTATTCGATTGTAATGCCACCACCAAATGCGAACGGAAATTTGCATATTGGTCACGGTTTAACAGTGGCAGTGGAAGATTCCCTGACCCGCTACAATAGATTACGTGGACGTCGAACTTGGTACGTGCCAGGAGCGGACCATGCTGGTTTTGAAACCTGGGTGGTTTACGAACGTGAGCTTGAAAAATCGGGTCGTTCCCGTTTCTCGATGAGTCGTGAGGAAATTTATAGTGAAGTCTGGAATTTTGTACAGAGTAAACGCGGCGATATGGAATTACAGTTGCGCGCGCTCGGGGCTTCTTGCTCATGGCAGGACCTCACTTTTACCCTGGATGAAAATGTAGTGCGCCGTACTTATAAGACTTTCGAACAGATGTGGAAGGACGGTCTGATTTATCGTGGTGAAAAATTAGTAAATTATTGTACGAAACATCAGACGGCTTTTGCGGATATTGAGGTGGAATACAAGGATGAGAAGGGGGTGCTTTATGAAATCAAATATCCATTCGGACCGGGCGTGGACAGTGACGCGAAGGTGGAACTTTTAGATGAAAATGGTGAAGTCGAGAGAGTAATTGAGGGGGGTGTAGTGGTTTCAACTACGCGTCCAGAAACCTTATTTGGTGATACAGCGGTGGCGATTAATCCAAACGACAAGCGCTATGAATTTTTGCATGGCAAGACTTTAATTTTACCGCTGACGGGTCGTGAAATTCCGGTAGTGCTGGATGAACATGCAGAGATGGGCTTCGGTACAGGGGTAGTGAAGATTACGCCGGCACATGATAATGATGATTTTGAGGTGGGATTGCGTCATGATTTACCGAGAATTCAGGTGATTGGATTTGATGGTAAGATGTTACCGGTCTGTGGTGAAGAAATTGCTGGTCTTACGGTAGAAGAAGCGCGTAAGAAGACGGTAAAAATGCTCGATGCGGCGGGATTGCTTGTGGGTGAGAAGAAAATACAGCACTCAGTGGCGCACTGCTATAAGTGTGGTACAGTGATTGAGCCAATGCTAAAAGAGCAGTGGTTTATTGATACTTCGAAGCTAGCAAAGATGGCGATTGAACGCTTAAATAATAATGAAATTAAATTTTATCCAGAGAATAAGCAGAAAGTTTTGATTAATTATCTCGAGGGGCTGAAAGATTGGAATATTTCACGTCAGATTCCTTGGGGGATTGCAATTCCGATGTTCCATAAGATTGATCCAAATGCAGAAGGTGAGGAATGGGTGTTTGATACTAGAACGCATCTGTTTGAGATTGAAATCGGCGGTGTAAAATATCGTCGCGATGAAGATACTTTTGATACATGGTTCTCTTCTTCGCACTGGCCAATTGTTTGTACGAACTGGGAAGAGGGCTTCAAAAATGAATTCTATCCGTTAAATGTAATGGAGACCGGGGCAGATATTTTGTTTGCTTGGGTGGCTAGAATGATTATGATGGGGGTTTACGTGACGGGCGAAGTGCCATTCCGTGAAGTGTATCTGCATGGTCTGGTTTTGGATGCGAAGGGCAAAAAGATGTCAAAGTCTAAGGGTAATGTGATTAACCCGATGGAATTGATTGAAAAATATGGCTCAGATGCGTTCCGTATGGGGATTTTGCGTGGTCGCTCGGCTGGATTAAACCAGGCTTTCTCAGAAAATTCAGTAGTCTCGAGCCGTAATCTTTGTAATAAGTTATGGAATGTTTCACGTTTCGTGCAAGGTATGGTGGATGAATCTGCAGCTGATTCTACAGAGGTGGATGTTGTGGAATATACAACAGAAAATGCGGGCGAAGACTGGATCTGTCATGAAATTAACCGGGCTAGTTCGATGCTGGAACAGGCGATGAGTGAATATCGTTTTTCGGAGGCAGTGGAAATTGTCTATAGCCTAGTCTGGGATAAATACGCGGACTGGTTCCTAGAAAGTCAGAAGATTTTTAAGAATATTCCACTTCTTATGAAGACTCTAGAAAATGTTTTGATGATGATGCATCCTTTTGCGCCTTTTGTAACAGAGGTGATTTGGCAAAATCTCTCTTGGACATCCGGTATGGTGATTGACGCAGGTTGGTCAGAAACCATGAAATATGACGAGATCTCGGCGATGAATTTTGAACGTTTGATCGAAGTGGTGACGAAGATTCGTGCAACGAATAATTCCCTGTCGCTTCTAAATAATAATAAGAAATTTGGCTTACTCTTCGGAGAGGATGTAATGGCGATTGAAAATACATTGCTGATGAAATTCTTGTCGCATGTACCTTATATCACCTCGACTAATGGCACGCCTAGGGGATTGAAACTAGCGATTGCAAATCACGAACTGTATCTCGATGTGACGGCTGAGGTGGTAGCTAAATATAAGGATGAACTGACGGAGAAGATTTTGGCGGTGGGCCGTGAACTGGATGGTTTAAATTCTCGCATGATGAATCCAAGTTATGTGGAAAGAGCTCCGGCGGAATTGGTGCGCGAGACACGTAATCTGATCGCGGAAAAAGAGAAGCTGATCGAAGAAATGAAGATGCAGTTAAATGTAATTTAAAGAGTTCAGCGTTTCCCTGCCATAATGTAGCCTAAAAAGTCCGGCGCTTCCCTGTTAAAATGTGCTGGAAGTTATATACAGATTAAAAGACTTCGGTGATGAGCCGAAGTTTTTTGTTATTTTTGATATAGAGGTTGAGGTTTAAGTTTAATGTGTGTCTGTGTTTTTAACTGCAAAAAAATAGTGTAATTCCCTGCTAGTTTGTAATTTTACAGAGATATATTAGCATCCTAGATATATTTTTGACGATAAATTTTGCTTTCTTTTAGCATCCTTAATAAGAGTATTTTCTAATTTAATATAATTTTTGGCACAAAAATACTATGCGCTGTCTAAAGACCATATGATTCCCTTGCCTATTGTGGAAAAGGCGTGAAAATACAATGCTCCCCTGTTAAGCACATGAAAAATCTTGCATAATGTAAAATGCTAATGTTACATGCTTGACAAATAAGCATAAACATTTCCTAATAAGGTACTGATCTGTTCTTATGACCCAATTATCGAGGCGCTATCGTAGTTAAAATTATGTGTTCCGTTTTAAAAATTCGATAATTGTTATGTCTATATTAGCGTGAGCGGGTTGCTAAGTCAAGTGGATTCTAAATATAGGGAAGGATTGAAGAATAACTTATGCATTTTCGGGAAAAGTCTGGGGAATAATGGTGAAAAAAGGGAACTAGTGCAAAAAATGCATGGATTCAATATCTGTGTTTATGTGTGGCAACTAGTGCAAAAAATGCACAGGTTGGGTGATTTTTGGGATGGGATGGTGAAAATGAGTGGGATGGAAAAGGGAAGAAGGTTATGTTAAAATGTGGTTGTGGCATATATTAGAAAATTTAAGACAGCTTCCGGTGCGACTGGTGTGCAGGTTTGCTATAAAGAGCATGGCAAAGTTGTGAAACTGGTGCATGTGGGTTCAAGTAACTCGGAATTGGGGCTGACGAAGCTTCTAAGAAAGGCCCAAGAGATAATCGATGCGGGAAAACGTAGGCTTTTCTGATCGAGAACTAGTAAATTAGCGTTGTTTTTGATTTTAGTAGATCTTTTTGAAGAGTGATTTGACTTGGTGCGGTTAAAAATAACGAAATTTGGTTTGTTTTTGGTGTAATGTCATCAAAAATGTTTGTCTAGCCACTTTCTGGAGGTTTTTTTTTGATAAGTTTTTATATTTGATTGAATTTTTAGATTTACTCGATAGTTTAAGTTTTTGTATATGTAGCTGTATTTAATTTTGAGATTTTTGGTTATGCTTGATGATTATAGAATAAATGATATGATTTAAGGTAGTTTGAATATTATTTCAAAGAGAAACGTTGGTTTAGTACATTAGGAGGTTGAAATGAAAATTACGGAAACAAGTGCAAGATTATTGAATCCATTTTTGGATGAGCTTTCGGATAAATTTTATCTGCAGATGTTATTAAGACATGTAGAAAAATGTGGAAGAATCTGTTATCTGAGTGAGCCGAAGGACCCAGAGGGAAGCACGGAGAAGTTCATTCGGATGCTGATTAAAAATGGGCATGAATCTCCATTGGAGCATGGAAGCTGCACGTTCAAGATTGTGACGGATCGAGCGATTTCGCAGGAAATCGTGAGACATCGTTTGGCGTCTTATTCTCAAGAATCCACGAGGTATTGTAATTACGCGAACGGGAAATTCTCCCGAGAGATTACAGTGATTGAGTCGAGTGATTTGGCGGAAAATGAGGCAAGGGAATGGCTGGACGCGATGGAACATTTGGAGAGAACTTATCTACAGATGATCGACGGCGGGGTGAAGCCCGAAAAGGCGCGCGATGTTTTGCCACTCTGTTTGAAAACGGAGCTGATGATGACGGCGAATTTTAGGGAATGGCGACATTTTCTAAAATTACGTGGTTCGAAAATGGCGCATCCAGAAATTCGGAAGATTGCTAAGCAGATTTATAAGATTTTTCAGCAGGCAATTCCAGTACTAGTGGAAGATATTGAAATTTTTGATGATGATGCTGAATAATTTTGAAGGTAGATTTTTCTTAAAAAATAATTTGCATTGAGCAGAATTTTGTTCAACCAGAAAGACTCGCGGAGGGCGAGTCTTTTTTAGGTGCTGAATTTTCTCGGAGAGTGAGAGAGGGAAGGTGGAATTATTAAATTGGGAAAAATATGCTATTTAATCTCGGAACGGGGAAGGATATTGAGCTTATAGGGGTCGGAAGGTTTGATACCGGATTGAATTTCATAGTAGGCGGCGGAGGCGACCATGGCGGCGTTATCGCCGGAGAATTTAGGGAGTGGGAAATAACATTTAAGACCGTGGAATTTAGTTTCGAGTTTCTTAGCGTCTTCACGGAGAGTTTGATTAGCGGAAACACCACCGGCGATGACGAGGGATTTAGTTTCGGGATTTTGTTTAATGGCGGCAGTGATTTTTTCAAGGAGAATATCGGTGACGGCTTGATCGAAAGAGGCGGCGAGATCAGCCTTGGTGGTTTCGTCGAGTAAGTCAGCGAGTTTTGATGAAGGGTAAGAAATCGGAACATTGACTAGATTTTGGACGGTACGAAGGAAGGCGGTTTTGAGACCGGAGAAAGAAAAATCGAGAGAATTGGCGAGTGGGTGAGGAAAAGCAAAACGATGAGGATCACCAGATTTAGCGAGATGGGAAATAGCTGGGCCGCCCGGATAGGGAAGACCAAGAATTTTGGCGATTTTATCAAAACATTCGCCAACGGCATCATCACGAGTAGAGGCGATAATCTCAAAATGATTATGAGAGGACATGCGGATAATTTGAGTATGGCCGCCAGAAATGACGAGGGCAAGGAGCGGAAATTCAGGTTTTTCGGTGAGCCAGTTAGCATAAATATGGGATTTAAGATGATGTACTGGATAGAAAGGAATGTGGTGTAAAATGCTGATAGCGCGAGCGGAGAGAGTACCGACCAGGAGAGAGCCGAGAAGCCCCGGAGTATGAGTGACGGCAATGGCATCAATCTTAGACCAATCATTCGGTTGTAAACCGGCTTCGGTAAATGCGCGATGGATGACTGGCTGGATGGCTTCCAGATGAGAACGGGCGGCAATTTCGGGAATGACTCCACCGTAACTGGCGAAGATATCGATTTGAGAAACTACAACATTGCTCAAAATTTGATCACCATTTTCGACAATGGCGGCAGCAGTTTCATCACAAGAAGTTTCGATCCCTAAAATTTTCATGAGTAAATTATACCACGGACAGGGAAGAATGGTTGAAACGGAGGAACGGTCAAAGCGGCGAAGTGATCAAAGCAGAGGAATAAGGAAGAACGGTCGATCAGTTGAGTTTAACGATTTGGTTGTTTGATGGAATCGATAGGATTTTTGCCGGCAGCTTTGAGTGACGGAATAGTGCCTGAAATCAAGCCGGTAAAAAGGGCGACACCGAGAGTGATGACAGGGATTTCTGGTGAGAAGTAGATTTTGAATTCGGTGAGGAAGGCGGTGACGAGAAGTGCGGCATAACCGATGATAAAACCGAGCACGGCGCCAGAGAGATTGAGTAGGATGGATTCGAAAATAAACTGTAGGAAAATATTAAAGTGAGTGGCACCGATGGCTTTGCGGACGCCAATTTCGTGAGTGCGTTCGGTGACTGTGGCGATCATAATACTGGTAATACTAATCGAGCCGACAATAATAGAGATAATTGCGATAATTGAAAGTAGGACGGTGATAAGTTTGATATTGGAAGAAGCGGGATGGGAAATTTGTTCTTCGGATGCGAGTTGAAAGGCGCCGGCGAGGTTAGGATTTTCAGAAAGTTTTTTATTTAGAGAATCTTTGATGGAAAGCATGGTAGCATGATCTGGTAATTGAATAAGAATCTTTTCGATAATGGGGTTTAAGATGGTAAGTTGATCGAAACTCACGAGACCGACTTGGTTGAAATTAAAGCGAGTAAAATTATGAGGATTGTCTTGATTTTCGAGAACACCAGTGACAATGTAGCGTTCACCTTTGACGTTGACGGTCTTGCCAATACTTTCGGCGGTGCCAAAAAGTTGAAGGGAGAGATTATGGCCAAGGACGATAGTCTTGAGGCTGGCGTCGCTTTGGAAAGAACCGGTTTTGATTTTTAGGCCGAGAATTTTGAGAGCGGATTCGTTGACGCCAAGAATATTACCATTAGCGACGAGATTATCACCAGAAAGATTGCAGGTGATTGGTGCAAGAGGTGAAACGGCAGCAGTAGTATTAATAGATTTTTGGACGAGTTCGACAGTTTCTTTATTAAAAGGAGAAGAAGTGAGAGGTTTGGCGGTGAGAATGGAAGAAATGTCGGTGGTTTCATCAGATTTTTGCTCAAGAACGAGAAGGGAATCGTTAGTTTCGGCTTTAACAAGATTTTTGAAGCTGCCGATAATGCCAAAAGTGTAGACGATACTGGCGATACCAATGGCGATACCAAGAGAGGTGAGAAATGTACGTAATTTTTGGCGCTTCAAAGAAGAGCGGGCGATGGCGTAATTTGTGCGAAGCAACAATGACATTATTTATGACCTTTCTTTTTTGCAGATTTTTTAGTGTGAGACTTGGTGTGGGCGGAATTATTTTTGGCGGATTTTTTACTTAAACTAAGATTAAACTTGAGGGCGGAATTAGATTTATTGTGCTTGATCGGAGTGACGGTGGCAATCTGAGAAACACGTTCAGTCTTTTTTGGTTTAATCTCGGTAATTTCAGGCTCAGCGGTTTCGGTCTCAGGTTTTACAGGAGGGAAGTATTCTTTGACTGGAGTAGGAGCTGGTTTTTTAGTGGAAGTTGGAAGCTCAGAAACGGTGCCAAGATTATAAGAGAGTGGTTTATTAGAAGATTTTTCTGGAGTATTTGGGATAAATTTTGGTTCAAAAGGATTAACATTAGGTTCTGGACTACGGGTAATTTTAGGGCGAGGATCCTCCAGTTTTGGTTCTGGCGCAATGCGAGGAGTTTCAGATTTAGTAACACGAGGTACTTCAGGTTTAATAGAGAGAGGTGCCTCTGATTTAACAACTTGAGTGGTTTCAGGTTTAGGAGTTTTGGAATTAAAATGGATATCAATGCGTTCTGGAAGATTATGGTCAGCGACGAATTTAAAGTCACGGTCAATTGAACCATCAATCATATGCAGCACGCGCGTGGCGTACTTAGTAAGGGCTGGGTTGTGGGTGACCATAATAATAGTATTACCGGCTTGGTGAACACGATGAAGTTCCTGCATGACGGTTTCAGAACTTTTTGTATCGAGACTACCGGTCGGCTCA
>CALIXG010000012.1 GCA_938046495.1 uncultured Candidatus Saccharibacteria bacterium
CACTTTCTTATGCTCAGCTAGTCGATACTATGGAGGTCACCGATGGTACCCGTCGTTACATGCATCACTATAATGCGCCAAGCTACACCGTTGGTGAAACTGGTCGCATCGGTGCTCCAGGTCGTCGTGAAATTGGCCACGGCTATCTAGCTGAACGTGCGCTTATTCCAGTGCTTCCAGATAAAGAAGAATTCCCATATGCGATTCGTTCTGTTACCGAAATCATGTCTCAAAACGGTTCCACCTCAATGGCCGCTACCTGTTCTTCCTGTCTAGCTCTCATGGATGCTGGTGTGCCAATCAAGCGCCCAGTCTCCGGTGTAGCTATGGGTTTGATGCTCGACGGTGAAACTCCACATGTCCTCACTGACCTTATGGACGCTGAAGATTTTGCTGGCGACATGGATTTTAAGGTTACTGGTACTGAAAAAGGTATTACCGCTCTTCAGATGGATATGAAAGTCCACGGTCTGCCAGTTTCGATTCTCGAACAGGCCATCCAGCAATCTCATACTGGCCGTATGTTCATCTTGGAACATTTGAAATCTATTCTCCCTGCGCCACGTCCTAAGCTTTCCGAGTATGCTCCACGTATTGAAAAATTAATGGTCAAACAGGATAAAATCGGTGCCGTCATCGGTAAGGGTGGTGAAATGATTAACAAAATCACCTCCGAAACTGGTGCTCAAGTCGATATTGATGATTCTGGCTTGATTACGGTTTCTGGTACCGATGCAACGAAAATCGAACGTGCCGTCGAGTGGATTAAATCCCTTGTCGAAGAACCAGAAGTTGGTAAAATTTATATCGGTAAGGTCGTCAATATTAAAGATTTCGGTGCCTTTGTCAATATCATGCCAGGTATCGATGGAATGCTTCACATTTCACAAATTTCCGACAAGCGTGTCGAAAAAGTGGAAGATGTCTTGAAGTTAGGTGACGAGGTGAAAGTTCGCCTCGACGCTATCGACGATAAGGGCCGCCTTTCCCTCTCGATGAAGCGCGTTGAACAATAAAGTAGAAAAATAAAATAGCGCGGCTCGTTCGCGTTATTTTTATGTATGGGGTATTTAATAATTATAGAATTCAAAAATCTATTACACTAAAAAAGAGCCCCATGGGGCTCTTTTTTAGTATTGCTAGATCTTTACGACTTCATTCTTTTCGGTGATACAGTTAAAAGGCGTATTCTTTTCATGAATGGTGTTATATGTTAAATCATGAAAGACTGTCTTTTCTTCTTCAGTTAATTTAGCGCATTCTGGAATCTGAGTCCATGGTTGTAAAATTTTCCATTCACCAGAAGGAATAGCCTTATAGAAGGTGGCAGGACCAGCAGTGCCGATTCCGAATCCTTCATCAAACACCATATAACTTCCATCCTCAGTATTTCCGTCAAAATGGCCTAGCTTTGATAGGGAGCCACGAGCTACTAGGTATTGGCCGTTATTGGAAGTTTGAATATCAGTAATAGCGGCTGTGGTGAATGTGTATTGATAGCGACGCTTTGTTGCTTCGTTGTAATATGGGGTAGTATCCATAGTTTCTTTTTTTAATTTCTCTTTGAAGATTTCCCAATCTGCCTTAAACGCCATCGGCTTCACAATCTCTTTCACCGTGACATTATCTTGCTTTATGTCAGTGATTTTGGTTTGGGTAGCTTCTTCGTATTTTGCGATAGATTCATTTGCAGACTTTACTTTTTCTTTCGATTCTACAAGCTCTTCGTTTAGTTTTTTAGTATCTTTGTTCTTCGAAGTATAAACATAAGCTAAAGCGCTACCTAAAGCTAAGGTAGTAATAGCAAAAAATATGGCCATAGCCTTCACTCCGCCATGACCCTGCGCTTTTGCTTCACTATGCACCGTATTTATCCCTGCATTATTCTCGAAATTAGTATCATTCATGATGACTTTTTCTCTCCTAAAAATTTATTAATAATAGTGAAATAAAAATTATAAAAAATATAATCCTTTCTAATTATGTTTATATATAAGAATGCCCAAAAAAGCAATAAAAAACAGGATTATTTCAGTATAATCCTGTTGTAATTTTAGCTATTGGCTAACTGGTCGAATTCTTCCAGGGATTTAATCATCACGTCGCGTGGTTTATTGCCATTGGCTGGGCCAATTACCCCGATTTCTTCCAACCAAATCGCGAGACCCGAGACGAAACCGTGACCCTTACCGAGGTAGGTTTGCAACATCGCCGTCGAGAATTTACCTTTCGATAAAGTGATCTCAATCGCCTTGCGCACCACTGGGTCGGATGGATCGTATTTACGTCCGAGCTCACCGAAGGAACCGCCATCTGAAGGCCCCATACCCTTAATCTGCACTGCTTGAGAAATCACCTCATTGTTATATTCTGGTTGTCTCTGTTCGCGGAGGAAGTTGGCTAGTTTATTAATCTCATCATCCGAAGCAAAGGCACCCTGAATACGACGTGGTTTACCCATCATCTCGGTGGTCAACATCAGCATATCACCGTTACCGAGCAGTTTTTCTGCTCCACCGGTTTCGAGCATCATGCGTGAGTCGATACCGTTTAACACCTTGAAGGCAATACGGCCCGGAATGTTCGCCTTGATCAGACCAGTTACCACTTTTACTTCTGGACGCTGGGTGGCGAGTACCAAGTGAATACCCGAGGCACGACCTTTCTGCGCGATACGGACAATTAATTGCTCGAGGTCTTTACCTGCTTGCATCATCAAGTCTGCCATCTCATCGATAATAATTACAATGTAAGGCATCTTATTATTCTGTGTATCGTCTTCCGATTCGTCACCATTTTTCTTGGCTTCTTCCGCGCGCGCCTTCATTTTTTCGTTATAGTCTTCAATTTTCTTCACGCGTTCTTCCGCCAGGCAAGCATAGCGACGCTCCATTTCATTCACTGCCCACTTCATCGCCGAAAGCGCCTTATCGGTCGCCGTAATAATTGGCGTCAAAAGATGTGGAATATCATTATATTGTGCCATTTCTACCTGCTTTGGGTCCACGATAATTAATTTCATGTCGCTTGGCGCATTACGATAAAGCAGGGAAGAAATCAAAATATTCGTCATTACCGACTTACCAGAACCGGTAGTACCAGCGATCAGAAGGTGAGGCATTTTCGCGAGGTTAGCAATAATTGTGTTGCCGGAAATGTCTTTACCTACGGCGAAACAAAGTGCGGCCTGTTCTTTTTTCCAGCGGTCACTTTCAAGAAGACTCCTTAGGCTTACGCTTTCTTTACGAACGTTCGGAATTTCTATACCGACTAGACGCGTACCTGGAATCGGCGCCTCAATACGCACGCTCTCGGTAGCCAGGTTCAATGCCAACTCCTTATCGCGGGCTGCAATCTTCGAAAGAATCACCCCCGCAGGTGGACGAATCGTATATTGAGTCACCGAAGGACCGATGTTGGCACCCTCGACTTCGACATCAATTCCGAAATCTACGAAAGTGGACTTAATAATTACTGCATTCTGCTGAATATTGCCGCCATCTGGTGGAATATGCTTCTTAGAAAGAAATTCCACGTTTGGCATCTTCCAATCTGGGTCAGAAGCCGCAGTCAAAGCACGCTCCGGTTCTGGCTCCGCTGGTTTTTCCATACTGGCCTTTTTCACCTCAAGTTTTGGCGTCTTCAGTTCGGCTGCTGACATTTCGATGCCATTGGCCTTAATACGAATTGGTGCATCGAGTGGGGCGACTTCACGTTCGGCTTTTCGAGCTACTCTAGCATTTTCGGAATCTTCCGCCTTGCGACCAGTGCGGAAAAGATTGGCAAAATCCTTAAACACGGTCAGTGGGGAAAGCTGGAGAATGAAAATTCCCGTAATAAAAATCAATACGATATAAATAAAGGCTGCGACTGATGGATCGAGTAATTGAGTAACTAGATGATTTAAGGCATCGCCAATTACGCCACCAGTTAAATTTTTCGTACCATAAGAAGGCAAGTCGAAAATACCCGCCAACCAGAGAATCATCAGGAAAGAAGTGACCCAAATCACGGTCGGGAGACGATTATCCTCGGTGAGGAAAATTTTCACTGCCAGATAAACCAAAATCACTGGAATCGCATAGGTTGCATAGCCGACCACATAGAGTGAACCGCTATGGAAATCGTTCAATAAATTACCGCCGTTGCCGAACCAAGTCATAATCAAAACGACCGAAATCACAATCATTAATAGGGCCATTACTTGGCGCCAAAATCCCCCTGGTAGTTGATGGGTTGGAGCGGGGTCTTTTGCTCTACCTCTAGACGTTCGACGTCTTCCTCGTGTTTGTTTAGCCATAAACATATTATAGCATAATTATAGGGATAAAAATCTGTTAAAAATTAAAAATAGAGCGCCAAATGTTGCTGCTAAAAATTACAATGATTTTTATTGTGGAAAACTCTGTATTTTTCTCTATTTTCATGCTATAATCTATACATTATTAGCTCAGCAAGTAACTTAAGGTGTACTTGCTTTAACCAAAGGAGTGCAAAGTGAAACAGTATGAACTTACTGTCTTGATTCATCCTGATCTCGAGATGAATCTGACACCAGCCTTAGACAAAATTAAGAAACTCATTGAGTCTAACGACGGTAAAATCGTCAAAGAAGTCAATGAAGGTAAGAAGCGTTTGGCTTATCCTATCGAAAAAGAAGACTATGCCGTCTACTACGCCTTTGATTTGGAACTTCCAGCTCAGGCTCCAGCCAAGATTTCTTCTACTCTTAATATCACCGAGGAAGTCTTACGTTATCTCTTAGTCACCGTCGATGAACGCAAAGCTAAATTTGAAGCTAAGCGCAAAGCCCGTGCTGACAAAAAAGAGTCTAAAGACGAAGAATAATTAAACAATTAAGTGAGGTATATTTATGGCGCGGGGATTTAGTAAAGCAATCATTATCGGTAATGTTGTTCGCGACCCAGAAACTAGAGCTACGACTTCTGGCTCAGAAGTTACTAGCTTCTCAGTGGCGGTGAACTATAATTACGTGATGAACGGCGAAAAGAAAGAACAAGTTTCTTATATCGAAGTTTCTGCTTGGGGTAAACCAGGTAATGTGATTGCTCAATATGCAAAAAAAGGTACACCAATCATGGTCTCAGGCCGCTTGTCTCAACGTACTTATGAAGATAAGACCGGTGCCAAGCGTTCCGCAGTGGAAATCGTTATGGAAGACTTTAACCTACTCGGTAGCAGATCCCAAGAATCTACCACCAGTAATTACAGTCAGGCTATGCCAGATTCTATTCCAGATGATATTCCAGATGGCGAAATCGACCTCAGTGAAGTACCATTCTAATAATTAAAGCGAGAAAAGAGAGAAAAAATGAGAAGAATCAAGAACGATCCAAATCTTTATTTCGATTATAAAGATATCAAAACCATGCAACGCTACATCGATGTTTATGGTCGTATCGAACCAATCGCTAAGACTGGTTTATCTGCTAAACAACAACGTCAATTAGCTGTCGCTGTTAAGCGTGCCCGTCATCTAGCCCTCCTACCATTTGTTTCAAATAACTAAAAAGGAGAATTATGTACGGACCTACCGATTTAAAGAAAAACACTCTAATTACTCTTGATGGTCAGCCATACAAGGTTATTGAATATTCCCAAAAAGTAATGGGACGTGGTGGCTCAATCGTCAACGTACGTGTCAAAAACTTAATCACTGGTGCGCTTATTCCTAAGACTTTTAAGGGTCAGGAAAAGATTGAGCCAGCTGAAGTTTCTACCAAAAAAGTACAATACCTCTATCGTGATGAGGAGAAATTCTACTTCATGGACCCAACCACTTTTGAGCAATACGAATTGTCTTCTGATATGGTCGGCGATTCCAAAGATTTTATGAAAGACGGTGATGAGATGGAAATCCAATTCTACAATGGAACCGCCATCAACCTCACTCTTCCTAAGAATCTTTGGCTCGAAGTGACCTACACCGAAAATGCCGTCAAGGGCGATACTTCCACTTCCGTGATGAAGGATGCTACCCTCGAAACTGGCGTGGTGATTAAGGTTCCTGCCTTTATTAAAGAAGGCGATGTGGTTTCTGTGGATACGGAAACTTACGCTTACCGTGAACGTAAAAAATAATTAGATGAAAAAAGCGATAGAATCTAAAAAATCTGAAGTTACATCAGATGTAGTTTCTCGAGCGGAGAATAAGCTTGCTGGGGCATCGCAAGCTTTTTCTTTTGATTTTCGAGATAAAACCGTGCTGGATATTGGATCAAGTACTGGTGGTTTTACCGAATATGCTTTGCGCCGTGGTGCGAAGCGGGTTTTTGCGGTCGAAAAGGGAACCAATCAGATGAAGGCCCCACTCCGCTTCGATCCGCGGATTACGCTTCTGGAAAAGACCGATATCTTTTTGGTGGATTTTACGCAGTTTGGTCCACTCGATGTAGTGCTGGCCGACGTCTCTTTTGTCTCTCTGAAAAAAGTGCTCGCTCATGTGAAGCTCCAGCCCGAAGTTCGCTCGGCCGATTTTTTGATGATGTTAAAACCTCAGTTTGAAGCCAAATCCTTTCAGCTTAAAAACGGTATCGTGAAAAACGAAAAAATCCGTCGTGAAATTATTAAAGATTTTGAACTCTGGCTCAAGCAAAATCACTTTAAGGTGGTGGACAAGCGCGATAATTTTCTGGCCGGCAAAAACGGCAACGTCGAACGCTTCTATTATTTGAAATTGGTTGAAAACTCCGTGCGTTCGCATTATAATCATAAGTAATATGAACCCAGAAAATTCAAATCTTTATCCATCAGAGGAAAAACCAGTAGAGAATCTCACTTCAGCAGGAAATACTACTTCAGTGGAAAATTCTGCGTCGGCCAACATCATGGAGGGTGCCACGTCTGTTACTCCTGCGGAGGATACCACATCTGTCGCTCATGTGGCAGACGAATATATCCCTTCAGTGCAGGAGCTTGCTATGACCTCCGATATGGCAGACGAAAAAATCAAAGTCAAATTAGATCAAAAAGTCATTGCTATTATCGTTTCCATTGCGGTGTTGATCGTTGCGGCGGCTGGCGTCGGCATTTGGGCGATTGCGAAATCGAAAGCTAATAATCATGATAGTGCTTCCGGATCCAACTCTACGCAGCAGTCAAAAGACGGCTCCTCCACGGTGAAGAAGACTGAAGCTTCCGCTGATGACGGATTAATCGATCCAGATAAGAATGAAGCCTATATCAAGAAAAAGACTGAATATACGGCAAATCCTGAGGAATATGTTAATAATTTCAATCTTGATATCGCTTCTCGGGAAGATTTTGATAATTTCACCTACCTACTTTTCTCCGATACGAATAATATCGAAGGAGAAAATTTTAAGGACAATGTCTTGCAGGATCCAGATGAAGCAGTGAAGCGTCTTGATGCTTTGGAAGAAAAACTTGGTAGCGGTAATAAGTCTCTGGAAAAACTCTTTACTCTCTATCGCGCCCATCTTTATCTCATAGCTAATAATCCAGATGTCGCTAAGATTTATCTTGATCAGGTGGATGAAAATTCTCTGACCAAAAACCTAAAGAAGTTATACTACGAATTGACCGCCAAATATTATGGCCTCGCCGAAGATTACGATAAGTCTCAGGAGTATTATGACAAATATAATTCCGCCGAATAAAATCGGTCTAAGTTAGCAGTTAAAAATACCCAGATCATGCTGGGTATTTTTTATGAAAGCCTATAATTCTTAGACCTAAAGTCGGAAAAAGCCTAGCTTGCGCTAGTTAAAAATACCCAGATTGCTCTGGGTATTTTTCTTAGACCTTATTAATCACTGGAATCACGATTGGCGTATGTCCAGTGGCATCGAAGAGGATGCGGGTAATATCTTCCTTCACTTCTTCCTTCAAGACCTTCACCTCTGGTTCGGTAGAGATCGACTTGTCGGTTTTTACGCGCAGATAGTGACGAATCTTGCCGATTAACTCCTCAGAATTATCGAGGTAAATAAAGGCACGCGACACGATATCTGGCGTCTTAATCAGGCGACCAGTTTTCTTACTGATGGTCAGAACGATCATGAAAATACCTTCACGCGAGATGTGAATACGATCCTTCACCACCGCTTCGTGCACCGGCTTATCGGCATCATCATAAAGCTTGTTGCCGACCGAAATACGACCGTTCTTGCGGATTGTCTTGTTTGGTAGAAGTTCCACAATATCACCATCATCGGCCACCAAGATACGATCGTGTGAAATTCCCACGACGTTTTCTGCCATCTCTGCATTATGTTCCATCATGAAGAATTCACCGTGGTATGGTAAATAGTTCAAAGGCTGTAAACGTGTCACGAAGTCGACGTGATCTTCGTAATAGGCGTGACCCGAAAGGTGAAGTGGGCCAATATTGGTGAGGTGGGTTTTACCGTTTTGAATCACCTGTGCACCTTCACGAAGGAGGCCGTCCACGGTATTCACCACGTGTGGCTCGTTACCAGGAATTGGATTAGAAGAGAAAACGATGGTGTCACTGGCTTTAATCTTGATGAATTTATGGGCGCCGGTCACCATACGGTTGAGCACGGCATTCAATTCACCTTGCGAACCAGTACAGACAATCGTCACCTTGTCATCTGGCAGCTTAATAATGTCTTCCATCTTCATCACAGTATCTTTTGGTACCTTGATACATTTGGCACGCAGCGCCACTTCGATATTGTTGATCATTGAAAAACCAGCAAAAGCTACCTTGCGACCACGTCGATAAGCTTGCTCCAAAATCATGCCGATACGGTTAATTTGAGAAGAGAAACAGGAAATAATCACGCGGCCATTGGCGTAGTGATCCATCACCTTACCGATATTATCACCGACGTCATATTCCGAATGTGGATGGTGACCCGGGGAATCAATATTCGTCGATTCGTTCAACATTAAAGAAATGCCTTCGTGTTTCACGATTTCGTCGAGACGTTCAAGGTCGGATTGGCGGTCGATTGGGTTAGCCTCTGCACGCCAGTCACCAGAGAGGTAGATCACGCCGTTCGGGGTACGAATCACCAGACCACAGTTGCCTGGAATCGAGTGTAGCATGTGAACAAATTCCACGCTGAGATGCTCGGAAACTTGAATTTTTTCGTGCTTGAATGGATCCACTACGTTGTAATTTAATTCAGGTAAGTCGTCAACTTCGCTCATTTGGCGCTTAATCATACCGATGGTGAAATCGGTGGCATAAATTGGCGTAAGCGGACCAAATTTTGGCAAAAGATGCTTACAGGCGCCAATGTGATCAAGGTGAGCGTGAGTGAAGAGAATGGCTTTCACCTTGCTGAGATTGTCCTCGAGATATTTAATATCCGGAATCATGTAGTTCACGCCTGGATAATCTTCCGAAGCGAACAGTACACCCATGTCGATCACGATCATCTCATTTTTATATTCGATCACGGTCATATTTTTACCGATGCCGAATTCACCGACGCCACCGATTGGAATCACGCGCACCGCTTCTGGATCTGGACGAGCTGCCTTAAGTTGGGCGTTCGTCACTTGGGCGCCGTTGTAGCCATTGAAGCGAGATTTATTTACTGGCACGCCGATGATGTGCTGGGTCGCCTGCGCGTTCACGTCTTGAGAAAGCATGCGCTGATGATGTACCATTTCGCCACGACGAGTCGAAACCGAAAGATTCACCTTGCGAGAATCGTTGTCGTTCGCTGCGGTGTTATTTTCGGCGGCGTTGCCTTGATTGCTGCGCTTTTTGTTATTTTTATTCTGGCGATTATTGCGAGATTTTTGGTTGTCGGAATTGTTTGAATTGTTTGCGCCGTTTGCGCGGTCCGATTTTTTGCCACGAAAATCTTTGCCACCAGGTTTGAAATTGCTATTAAAATTACGTTTTTGCGCCTGTTCGAAGATGACCGCGGCACCAGTTTCTACTGGCTTCTCCTCGGTATTCTCGAAGTGACTGCGGTTCTGATTTTCCTCAAAACGGCGTTTGATTTCTGGCAAACGCTCGGCTTGCATCCGCATCAACTTCGCACGACGCTCTTGTTCTTGTTTATTCATTTAATCCTTAAGTAGATAAGTTAATATTAAAATATTTTTGCACAAAAACCTCAGTGAGATTCGGGTTACAAGAAATATTAATTACATTAATTGTAACAAATCCTAGAAAAATTTTCAAGATATACTACAGGTTTATCTCTTCGATATTATAATTATTGGAAAATAAAAAGCCCCGACTGGTTGCCGAGGACTTTTACTTCTAAAATAGAAGAATTTTAAGAAAGGATTCTTATACTGAAATCAGCGTAGCCTGCCTTACGAACTTTTTCTTCAATTTCCCGAATGGCACAAGGGCCAAGATTTCTGACCTTTGGCCAGTCCTCTTTTGGTCTCTTGATAATATCATTAATCGTACATATACCTTCTCCCATTAAGCAGCTATAAATACGGTAATTAAGGTTAAGTTCTGATATGCTGGTACAGTCTAGCATGTCACCGCTAAGGTATTTTGCCGCCATTTCAGCACAATCAAAAGGCATTTTAGAGATCTTACTTAGCTTCTCTATTAATTCAGTATTCCTCTTGAATATAGGGTCTTTTCTAATCTCCTCAAGCTCCTTGATTATAGAAACAACTTCCATCCTTTCTTTATCCGAAGGCGAAGAAAGAGTTGGTAGTTTTCCTAAAATCTTTTTTTCAATGTCATAAACATAACGATAAGAAACATTAAAATGCTCGCAAGTTTCTCTAAATTCATGAGGATTACCGCCGTCGAATCCCACCATATACGCGAGAATCTCATATTCTTTCCAGTTCAGATGAGTCTTTAAAGACTGCCTAACTGCATCAATCTGCTCATCCGTAGGATTCTTGAAGCTTTCATACTTTTTATTTCCCATGTGATAATCAACACGGTAAGTAATCTTGCTATCAATCGTCCTTTCAATGGTTTCGCAAAAGTCATTAATATTATCTGGCATCATTACTGCATCGATCTCATTACGGTAAACTATCCGATAAAGTCGACCAAGGCAAAATGACTCAGAGTTAATATCATGACGGATATAGCCAGCATTCTCTAAGACACTAATTAGCTCTCGAGTTGACTTCCTAATCTTTTTAACACTATCTGGTTTGCAGGATTGAAGATATGCTACAAGTCTGCCATGCCAAATAATTTCATCTAGAGATTTGAAATTACTCATAAGATATTCCATTGTCCTTTTTGTTACTAATCCTTCAAGAGATTCCAATGTTATTACTTTTTTAGTCATACTATTTACCCCCTTAGTAATTTTTCTTAACTTAGTTTCAAATGCTTCATTCATAAAAATATATTTATGTAAAATTCTAGGCATTGACCTAAAATAAAAAGAAAATAACAGTCGATAGTCAGTTCTAAAAATTCCTTTCCTAAATTTTCAAGGTACTCACTTCTAGGTGCTCCGTTTGAGATACGTATGGTAACGCTCTCAAATCATTTAATTATAGCATAATTATAATAAAGAGTCAATAAGCATATAATAATAG
>CALIXG010000013.1 GCA_938046495.1 uncultured Candidatus Saccharibacteria bacterium
CACTCACACCAGGGGATTCTGAGTTTTTCCAGTCAGATTTTCTCTAATGAATCGCATCTCGCCAAACTTATCGCACGGATCGATGAAGAGGCGCATCGTTTTGCTATTACTTTTCATCGTCAGCTCCGCAATAAGCGCATGTTTAAATAAAATCATATAAAATCGTGCTACAATAGGCTTATGATAAAAAAGCAAATTAAATTTTTCATCCTGCGTTGGATCGTATCCTCGTTCTTGATGTGGATTTGTGTCAAACTTTTTGGTCGCGTCGATCGAGAAGTCGATACTTTCGGGGTTTTTGTCACTGCTGGTCTCGTCCTTTCTGTGGTTCAAACCATCGTGAAGCCAATTTTAACTATTTTCGCTCTACCTCTGATTTTACTCACTATGGGGATTTTTAACCTGGTGCTCAACATTGCGATGTTGTGGCTAGTCGTACACCTGGTGCCTCATATTTCCATCTCTGGTATTCAGCTAGTCTGGTCATGGTTGCTAATGAGTGTCCTGACAAGTCTTGTTAATTTCGTCATTCCAGACTATAATTAAAATATGAATATTGGAAGTATCCTCGAAAGTGTAAGTCTTATCTCGGCCGTTCTCGCCATGCTCCTTATTTTATTGCAACAACGCGGCGCCTCTCTCGGTGCAGGCTTTGGTGCAAGTGGTGAATTATACACCACTCGTCGAGGTCTCGAAAAATCCCTCTTTAATGCCACTGTGGTATTGGTCGTGATGTTCGTCGCCTCAATCTTAGGTATGCTTTTGCTGCCTACCATTAGTTAAATTATGAATAAGACCCTCAAAAAACGTAGTCAAAAAATTTCCAAAAAAATTACGCTCTTTGGTCGCAAACTTAGCGAAAACAGTAAAGAGCACGTCAAGGAGAACTTGATTGGTCATATTTCGCATGTGAAAAATGTCCGCCTCTTTGTCTTGGAATGGGTGCTTTTAATTCTCGCTATTCTGCTTTTTGCCACTGTTCAATCAGTTTGGTATTCCGAATCTTACGCCGTGGAAACCTACACCGATGGTGGTAATTTCACCGAAGGTACTCTGGGCAAAATTAACTCCATGAATCCGCTTTTTGCCACTACTTTCTCAGAGGAGGCTCTTTCTCGTCTGATGTTTGCTCGTCTCGCTGAGGTAGACTACTCTGGTCATACCGGTGCAGGTCTGGCCGAAACGATTACTAGTAATACTACTGGTGACGAGTGGACGGTGCGCCTGCGCCAGAATTTGAAATGGTCAGACGGCGACGATCTTACTACGGAAGATGTGCTCTATACCGTCAATACAATTAAGAGTGCTTCTCTAAAATCGAACTTCAGTAATAAATTAAATGGTGTCACCGTACGCCAAGCTGAAGATGGTTCACTGGTTTTTAAGCTCGAAAATACTAATGCTTTTTTCGAAAGTAATTTGAATTTCCCAATCCTCCCAGCCCATATCCTGAAGGATGTGAAGCCGGAGCAGTTGAATGAACATAAATTATTTACTAAGCCAATTTCTTCTGGTCCGTTCGTCTTTAAGGCTACCCAAACCATCGGTAATGATGGTGAAAAAATAGTCTATTTGAACCGTAATCAAAATTATTACAAGGGAAAGACTCTGCTTGATAGTTTTTCTGTTCATGCCTTCTTGACTACCGACGCGATTAAAGCTTCTCTGAAATCCGGTTCCATTACCGCCACTGGTAGCCTTCCGTCTCGTTACACCACGGAGCTTCTCAATGAAAAAAGCCTCAAGGAGCAACAAACCACCGTTAATTATGGCGTTTTTGCCTTTCTTAATACTACTTCCACTTCCAATACCGCGCTTCAAGATAAGGCCTTCCGTCAAGCGCTCCGTCAAGGTTTGAATTATGGTAATCTCTTATCTGGACTAAACGGCGAACAGGCACTCAAATTCCCGATCACTGAGCAGCAGGCCAAGACTCTTTCATTCCCAGAGGCGGCCACTACTAATGTCACTGAGGCTAAATCTAAGCTCGATAATTTTAAGGCTAATAAGCCCGAGTACTTTGGTACTGATCTCCGTATTGTTACGGTCAAGGGTGATAAATATATGGAAGAAATCGCCAATCGTCTCGGTGAGCAGCTAAAATCTCTTGGTGTGCCAAATCAAGTTGCGGCCTACGAAGCTTCTCAGGATTTCACGCTTAACGTCCTTCGCCCACGCAATTATGACATTTTGATCTATGAAATCGCCATGGGTGCCGATCCGGACGTGGTACCTTATTATCACTCGGCTGAAGCCACCGAAAATGGCTACAATCTCAGTAATTATAAGAACGCCACGGTTTCGAACTTGATTCTTAGTGCTAGAAATACGATTGATATTTCACTGCGTGACGCCAAATACCGTAAATTCCTTGAAATCTGGCTCGACGAGGCGCCTTCGATTGCGCTCTATCAATCTAGTTTGCCATATTTTATGAATAAAAACGTACGTGCCTTCTCGGCGGATCAGCACCTAGTCTCGGGTGAAGACCGCTTTAATGATATTATTAATTGGTCGGTGAAAAAGACTTTTAAAAACCGTACTCCGTAGAACGTAGGATGTCTTCAGATCTCGATTTTGGATGAAAAATTCCAAAAATCGCGCCACTATAATAGGAAAAAGAATTCCAAAAAAATTGCACCCCTCGCAATGGGAATAATTTTAAGATTTTTCGCCCCATAGTGAAAAAATATGTTATAATAAACATATGCACCTGTGGTGAAATTGGTATACACGCTACCTTGAGGTGGTAGTGCCTTCGGGTGTGCTAGTTCGAGTCTAGTCAGGTGCACCATAAAATTAACTCCTTACGGAGTTCTTTTTTTCTCACCTAATGCGTCCCAAGGGGCAAACAGGTGCACCAACTAAAAAAGTCTACCAAGGTAGACTTCTTTAGTTGGTGCCTAGATTAGACGAGAACGTAGTTCGACTGGACGACGAAGC
>CALIXG010000014.1 GCA_938046495.1 uncultured Candidatus Saccharibacteria bacterium
TTCCCGCCATTTTTTCTCCTTAAGGTTATTTATCTTCATTATACAAAAAATTATCTGAAAAAAGATTGCACTTTTCCGCAATCTTTAATTCCCCATTTTATTTCGCTTCAGCCGAAGTTTCAGCCTTAATTTCTTTCGGCACCACAATCTGGCTACGTAGATACTTCTGGAAATTTGTGTAATTATATAGCGAATCTTCTGAATAAGTCGAAGTACCGGCTGGAATCACTACACTCGACAGTCCAATTCTACCCGTACCAAATTGATCAACCGTTGAAATTGGTTGAATTCCCCCTTCCAACTTCGTACCAAAATCAATCAAAGTTCTTACTTCCGACATTACAATATTTGTTCTCAAATTGTCTCCCAGCCCATCGATAATACTCATCACTCGACCCGGATTCATCAAAATTCCGATACTGCTCACCTTCTTTTTAATCGCATTCATGATTCTCTGTTGATTAATTTCGCGATCAAAATTACTCCTCGAAAGACCATGATCCCCTGGCGCACAGGCCGCATTGCGCGCTCTCGCCAATTTCATCGCGAGATCACCGTTCATGTTGTAATACATACCTTTTTTCAAATCAATATTTTGGCAGGAATCGTGAATCCCATCCTCATCATCCGCATAAACATCCACATCGATTCCCCCAATTTTATCCACGATCATCTTTACTGCACCCCAGTCCGCCGCCACATAATAATGCATCGAAAGACCCGTCACTTCAGAAATTTTCTTCGCAAAATATAGTGATGCCGCGTCCTTTGCATTACTCACACTCATTGAGTTCTTATATTCTTCCAACGCACAGAGGTAGGTCGCATTAATCTTTCCCCGATCTCCTACTGTACAGCTCATTGGCTCACTTCCCGCTACCGAATAATTCACCCAAAGATCCCTTGGCACACTAAAAATTTTTGCCGATTTATTTTCCTGATTAATCGAAGCTACCATAATTGAATCGGTTAACTCTTGCCCGCCGTGTCCTTTTGCATCCTCCGAATTTCCAAAAATTAAGAAATTCGTCTGTCCATTTTCATCCTTCTTCAATTCCGAACTAATTAGAATATCCATTGGATTGCCCTTAAACACCGCAGTCGAATGTGAAAGTAGCATATACATCAAAGTGATTGCTGTAATAATTAAAACCAAAATTACCGACAAGGCAATCATTACAATTTTCGCCCAAAGCGGCACCTTGTTCTTGTCTGATTTTTTTGTCGTTTGTTTTTTTGATTTATCAAGAATTTCCGCTTCCGCTTTTTCTGAAACCGCTTCCGCTTTTTTCGATTCCGTTTTTGCTATTTTTTCAGTTTCTTTTTTTGATGTCTCATTCAATTCAACTTCATTCGAAACTGCTTCTGGTTTTTTTACGTAATTTTTAGCATTAGAAAAATCCTTCACAGACACTTGTTTCTTACTGTGATTATGATTTTTCTTCTGATTTACCCCACTTTTCTTCGACTTTTTTTTCTTTGCCATAAAAACCCAATAAATTTCTACATAATCATAACATATTTTTCTTTTTAGTTTATAATAAGACTAATGACACAAGAGGTAAATAATCAACAAACATCCCCAAACAATTTGATTGAACTTCATGACATTAATCGAGTTTTTGGTATTGGCGAAGCGGAATCTTACGCTCTCCAAAATTTCTATTTGCAGGTCAAACCTGGCGAATTTATCATGATTATGGGTCCGTCCGGTTGTGGTAAAACTACATTACTTAATATTCTCGGTTTTCTCGATCACCCTACCTCTGGTCAATATTTCTTAAATCAAACCCCGACCTCTCATTTTAGCAGTCGTCGTCTCGCCAAACTTCGTTCCCAAAAAATTGGTATTATTTTCCAAGAATATAATCTCATTCCTACTTTAACCGTTCTCGAAAACGTTGCCCTACCTCTTATTTACGCCGGAGTCAGTCACACTAAGGCCATCATTAAAGCCTCCGAAACTCTAAAAAATTTCGATCTTCAAACTAAAGAATATTATTACCCGTACCAACTTTCTGGTGGCCAAAAGCAACGCGTCGCCATTGCTCGCGCCCTGGTCGCCAATCCTGAAATCATTCTTGCCGATGAGCCGACCGGTAGTCTCGACACTAAGAGTTCCGAAGCTGTCATGCAGGAACTTCATCGTGTTCACCAAGCCGGTAATACTATTATTATGGTGACCCACAACCCAGCCCTTACTAAGTACGCCACTCGTGTCCTTCATATGATCGACGGCTCGATTGACCGTGATTTCAAATTCGTCGCCGACCACAATCTCCCAGAACGTATCGATATTCACTTCAATTCCAAAACCTCTAAACCAGAAGCTTCTCAAGTTATTAATACTGAAGCACCTCGCGTCACTAAACTAGAAACTCCTCGTGTTACTAAACCTGAGATACCTCGCGTTGTTAAACCAGAAGCTCCTCGCGTTGCACCAGAACCAAAATCTGAAACTCCTCGTCCCAAAATTACCCGTAGCCCAGAATCCACCGTTAATCCTTTTGAACCAAAATTCATTCCGAATACTCCCGAAAAACCTTCCGATAAACCCTTCTCTTACAATCTTGGTACCGTTTCTGAACTTCCAAATTCTACTAAAAAGCCAACCTCTACTCCAGTCAAGGAATACTTCCCTCCTGTTAAAACTGAAACCGAACCAGTTGAGCCTGCAGTTTCTGAAAATGAATCAGAAAAGACTGAACGCGTTTCTCAAATTGCTACTATTACTCCAATCAAGCGTAATAAATCTAACTCCGCACTCAAATTTAATCTTAATTTCGGCAAAAAATCCGCTAAAAATAATTCCGCCCACACCAAATCTCACACTAAAAAATCTGCAAAAAAGAAAGGTCACAAATAATGTCATTGTTGCTTCGCA
>CALIXG010000015.1 GCA_938046495.1 uncultured Candidatus Saccharibacteria bacterium
AAAATATTAATAATATAATAGATGGAATAAAAAAAACTAATATCTTTTGATATGGCTTTAATTGTTGAATTTTATTTAAAAACATATTACTGTTCCGTAGGAGTATTAACTGTATTATTAGTTGAATTAGTAGAATTATTAGTATTTAATGGAGTGGTGGTTGTATTTGTATTATTTGTGGTTGAAGTATTAGCGCCAATAAAACGATAGGCTTTGAATCCATTATTATAGGTACCAGTGATTCGTGGGGTTCTATTAGTTATTTCACCTTTTGAAGCATGTGCTAATTTGGTAACACCGTCTTTGGTTTTGAAAAATATTGCAATATGTTGATGATTCATTACGATATCGCCATTTTGTAAGACATTCCAGTTTGTTCCATCAAATTCTGGAATGGGTTGATACTTGGAGGGATTTCCTTCTACATAGTGCCCTGTTGCCCTTCCTTTACTCGCACTCATACCACAACAAACAAAATCAGGATCTAGCTTAGTATAACGCATGACGGTAGTGACAAAAACATCACATGAGGCACCATGATAGACATGACCTCCAGTACCAGCTATTTTAAGTGCTTCCTCATATTTATCTACCATGTTTAGCTTTACTGCTTCAGCTTCTTGACCCTCTGGCCATGAAAAACTTATTGCAGTATCAGCAATAAGGTTACCGGTTTCGGCGGAAGCAGTGCCACCGCAACTTATTCCAGATGAAGTGTATGAGCCACCACCACCGAGGGCTTTATATTGAATAAAAGTTCCCGCGCGAATAGAGGCTGGACCATAAACTTTACAGCCATCTTTTTTGCATTCAACCCAGTTTTTATTATTACGAGAATCACGGTTGGCGTCGGCTAAATTCATGACATATGGAGAGCCTTCACCAAGTTGACTCGCTTGTGTGTCATTAAATCCTAGATCTCGGCCCTGATTAACGTATATTTTGGCGCGACCATTATACTTGAACCACATAGCCTTAACTCCATCATCGGTGGTTAAATCAAGACCTTTACCATAATTAGAAATAATTTGCTGGCCAAGTTCATCGGTTTGTTTTTGAAATTCTTCTAAGGTGACTGGTCCAGGTGGATAACGATTAGTGTTGCGAGCTTCATAAAATTGATAGATACCCTGATGATTGTCTGGGTTTCTAGTACTATTCAGGCTGGATTCCATATTATGAATTACCGCAAACATCTGCCATGGAAGGTTATATTTGGCGGCTGATTGCTCATAGACTGGTTTATTTTTTTCAATTAATGCTAATTGACCTTCGGTTAAGACTGGGTCGCCATTATAGAGTTTGTTACCAGATAAGTCTAGAGGCGTGGATGATACACAATTACTGGCTTTTCCGTCGTAGTAAAAAATCCCATTAGCGTCATAAAAGTCTAGGGTAGATTCGTCGATATCGGCATGAACATAAGTAGTGTTAATGATGGTGAAGGTAAAAAGAATGAAAAATGAAACTAAAAATCGTGGATTCAAAAAGAATTTTTTAAGAGTTTTGGAAAGATTTTTGACCTTATTCATGTGACTTAATTATAACATTAAACGAGAGAAGTTTGGAAACGGAACTTATAATCGAGACTGTATTTAGTTCCCTTTTCTTGATTAGATTTAGAATCAATATCCTTTTTAAGATAGGTGATTTGTGATGCAAGAGTAGAACGGTAGAGGGATTCGCCGGTAACGAAAGTTTTAACTGGTTTCATTAGAATATCAGCGAGAGTTTGAGGTGGTTGATGGTCGGCAAGATATTTATAATAATCTATAACCGCGAGACCGAACTCAGCATCAGATTTTCTGAGACCAGAATAAACGGCTAGTTGTCCAGCAAGGCTTTTGTCGGATTGCTGTTTCTTTTGATATTTTTCGGCAACCGCAAGAATTGGATCTTGAAGATTCCCAGTGCTATCTAAATTATCCTCACACTTAGTTTGGGTGCAGATACGATTACGTTCGGTGTATTTTTGGAGATAACGAATTTTTTGATACATTGGATTACTTTCGTCCATGACACAGTTTTTACCGGTAGCCCAGTTTTTGGCTTCTGGTAATAATGCTTGATAACCAGAATTAATCATACCGAGGAAGCTACTAACGACTGGAATGGAATCAATGACTGGGTTGGTACTAACAGGCGATTCGGCGTCTAAAATATTTTGGTCAAAAACACCAAAAGGAGATTTACGATTATCACAATATTTGATTTTTTTATCCAGGGTAGAGTCTTCCTTAACGGTTCTTTTACCATCTTTCTTAGAGGTGTTTTCGGAAAGAATGCTTTGGTAGGTAGAGTCATTTTCGTCAAGATTTTTGAGGCTTGGATCCGAGGCGGTAATATGGGCGCCATACATATTACAGGCACCACCGATACTACTGAGGCGTTCACAAACCTTAGGATCTTGCTGTTGATCATAGAAATTTTTAGCATCTTTATTAGAATCATAAACCGTACTTACTACTTGAGTAGATGAGGCAAAGGTTTTTGCAGAAGCAATATCGGATAAAGTGCTGGCACTTTTAGAAGCACTAGAAGAAAAAGTTGAAAGAGTTTTTAGGAAATTATTATTAAAATGTAGGTAGCTAAATTTTGTAGCGAGATTACCAAGGAAAGTGTTTGAATTAGAGGCGTCAAATGGACTGTGATTATAGCGATCCAACTTAGCTTCTTCATTGGCGGCGAGGACTAATTCTTGACTATAAGCCTGAGCGGTCTTTTTCGAAGCGACACCTAAACCAATCGTGGACATGGCCATAAACCCGGCGGAAAGTGACGATCCTTTAATGAGTTCTTCCCCGGCTGGAATACCTTTCATAATAAGTTCAGGATTGCTCATGATAGTTTTAGCCACATAAGGGATAAGTACGGATAATCCGGAAGAAATAATGACGGAAACACCTAAACTAATAGCAGTATTTACAGCGAGTTTTTTAAGAACTGTACCTACGGCAAGACTGGCGCCGCCGGTCGGAATGGCAGTAATAGCAGCAACAGTATCAGAGGCAAAGTCGACCACGGAAGCGGCGAAATTCGCTATGGCACAGCCAGTATTGGCGGCGGTAGAAGTAGCAATACCCATTTTGACTGAGTTGAAAATATTTTCAATAGCATAGTGTTTGGTTTGACTAAGCATGGCAGTGGAGCCGGCGAGAACAGCATAAGCACCTTGAGCTTGTAACTGTGCGCCTTCGATAGGAGTTTCTTTACCAGTGTCAGTATTGATATAGGTAGTTTTTTGGCTAACTGATTTTTCTTCCTGAACTGAATTCATAGGAGATTCGGTGCCATTGCCAGCCCTGGTTTTACTATATGGTTCAAGATCGCGAAAACTTCTAGATGCACTAGTGATAATACTATGGGCGGCTACTAATAAACTAATAATATTAGCTACACGCATTACAGTACAAGTATTTCGTACACCACCAGAAACGGCTGACATCTTGTTGACGAAATTTTCAGCGCGAGAATTAGCGGTTTTTAGTTCGGCGGTTTCGGTTTCGACAATATCAGGTTTAGTACCAGTGTTAGTATTAGGTGTATCAGTGTCGGTTTCGGTACTTTTAACTTCTACGACTTCAGTTTCTGTTTCAGTTTTTTTATTGCCATTTTCGTCAGGTTCAGTCTCTTTTTCGTGATCTTCAGCGTAGCGTCCTTCGGCTCCAGAATCTTTGAATTGTTCAACATTCAGTTTCTTGAGAGAATCTTTATTAGCTTTATTGTCATCGGAATTTTTAAATGAACGATAAAAATTTCGACTGACATTTATGCCCTTAAAAGCTAATATGGCGGCTGGGTCAAAAAAATTGGCGCCACGACCGTGCTTGGATTTAGTAAAATCGTTTTGAAAATTAATATCAGAATTATAGGTCGATTTTAGATTATCGGCGGTGATGGTTTTATTGCGATATTTAAGGACATATTCTTTACCATTATCCTCTACAGTAATATTATTTTTAGCGAGACGCTGCTTGAGATAATCCGGGAATTTACCATGCTTTTTCTGCATGTATTCCTTGGTCATTTGAAGAGAGGTAGCAGAATAGGTGCCGAACATAGTATCAGTAGCACGAGTAATAAGAGTTTCGATATGATTGGCAATATTGGAAATACCAAAAATAACACTGAAAAGTCCACCAAAAAGGAGGACGATAAGACCAATGAGCGGGGCATATTTTTTGAGTTTTTTGACTTTTTCTTTGCCGGAAAGTCGATTTTGATTTTGAAAATTACCAGAGCCGGTATAGAAAGATTTTTGTTCAAGATCGCGAAGATTGGCTAAAGAATTAGTCTCAGAATTCGCGACAGCGCTAGAATTTTCGAGAGATTGCAGAGTATTTTGACTGGATCCAGTGGAGTTGGAACCGTAACCTGATTGCGCGATTTGGTTTCTAAAAATAGCAGAATCATTATCCGAATTTTTTGACACGGAAAAATCGGGCTTAATGTTATCTTCGCCGTAATAGACCTTTGACATAAGAATATTATAGGAGATTTCGCGAAAAAAATCGAGTGGGTTAGACTGATTTTGAGTTAAAAAATAACCCTTATTTCAGAGTTATTTTTTATGCTACTATGCTGAGTTTATTTTTATGGTGGTCTTTATTTTTTAATAATTAATTGAACTTGTTCTGTAATAATTCCCGCTTCGCTTTTTAAATTAAGAGTAAAATCCTTATAGTCAAAAACATTGTTTTTATCAAACATCATTTCATAGTAAGAAGGGAAGTATACAGATCCAAGATTAGATTCAACCTGTTTATCATATTTATTCCACTTAATATTTACATCATTTTTACTCACTATTAATACTCTATACTTATCGTATACTTGACAGTGACAACCACTTATATTTTCATTATAAGGACTATTTCCATCTGCATAGTCTATTATTATATCGTATGTATTCTCATTAGATTTGTTAATTTGTTTTAATATGTATTCAATTGCTGAATCTGAGAATGTAAATTTCATATTTTAACCTCCACGTTAAATATTATATACTTTATTTTATCACACTAATAAATTAAAAAGATAGTATTTAGGATTATCGCTTTCCAGCTTATAATAACAGTATTATAAATTGCTTATTTTCTTATTTTATAGTATAATAATTGAGTTAAGAAAACATTTAGGAGAAAATAAAAATAAATGAATTTAGAAAAATACATTTCAATCGTACCAAATTGGCCAAAAGAAGGAATTAGCTTTAAAGATATTACTACTTTAATGGCAGATGGAGAAGCGTATAAGTACGCTACAGATCAAATTGTAAACTATGCAAAAGAAAAAAAAGTTGATGTAGTAGTAGGACCAGAAGCTCGTGGTTTCATTATTGGATGTCCTGTATCTTACTCACTAGGTATAGGGTTCGTTCCTGTAAGAAAACCTAATAAATTACCACGTGAAGTTATTTCATACGAATATGATTTAGAATACGGAAGTAACACTTTAACAATGCACAAAGATGCAATTAAACCAGGTCAACGTGTTTTAATCACAGATGATTTACTTGCGACTGGTGGAACTATTGAAGCAACTATTAAATTAGTAGAACAACTAGGAGGAATTGTAGTAGGTATCGCATTTTTAATCGAATTAGATGGTCTAAATGGAAAAGATAAACTAAATGGTTATGATGTGCTTACATTACTAAAAATGTAATCTACTACTAAATTAAATATGACATTTGAACTAAAAGAAACAAAATATCTAAAAAATATAAATACAAATGCTTATCTTTATGAGCATACAAAAACTCGTGCTAGATTAGTTTTCTTTGAAAATGATGATATAAATAAAAGTTTTAGCATTAGTTTTAAAACTATTCCTTATAATGATAATGGTATTTTTCATATTTTAGAACATTCTGTTTTATGTGGTTCAGCGAAATATCCAGTAAAAGAACCTTTTGTAGAACTACTTAAAGGTTCTTTTAATACATTTTTAAATGCAATGACATTTCCTGATAAAACTATGTATCCAGTATCGTCTAAAAATGAAAAAGACTTAGAAATATTGATGGATATATACTTAGATGCAGTATTTAATCCAAACTTAAAAAATAATCCAAATATACTTGCCCAAGAAGGATGGCACTACCATCTTGAAGATAAAGAAGATGAATTAATATATAAAGGTGTAGTTTACAATGAAATGAAAGGTGCATATTCGTCAGTAGATGAAGTACTAGATCAATATGTTACGGAGCACTTATTTAGTGATACTTCTTATAAATATTCTTCTGGAGGAAAACCAGAAGCTATCCCTTCAATTTCACAAGAAGAATTTTTAGAGACTTATAATTATAATTATCACCCAAGCAACAGCTATATCTTTTTATATGGTGATTTAAATGTTGAACAATATCTGAATCATATTGATAGTTATCTAAATAATTACGAATATAAAGACTATAGCGATTATAGCTTATCACGTCAAGAAAACTTTACTGCAGATATCGTTAAGCGTACATACTTTAATGAAGATGTAAAAGATAAAGCTTATGTGGCTTATAACTATATTCTTGGTGATAGTAATGAGTTTAGTAAAATCGAGAATATCGATATAATAGATGATATTCTTCTTGGAAGTAGTAATACAGAATTTAGAAAATATTTCATTGATAATAATATTTGTGAAGATGTATATAGTTACGTTCAAAAAGATCGTAAAGAAACTGTATACTCAATTATCTTTAAATACGTAAGCGAGGATAAATTAGAAAGTCTTGATGCAGAATATAAATCTTTATTAAAAGGTATTATTGATAAAGGCTTTGATTATGAGCAAGTTCAAGCTTCAATTAACAAAAAGAACTTTTCTATCAAGGAAGAGATTAATAAAACTTCATCACCTAAGGGTGTATCTTATGCTATTAGATTATTAAGAACATGGTTATATAGCGAAGATAATATATTAGATGCATTTGATTTAGACAACGTAATTTCTCATTTACAAGAAAATTGCGTTAATAAACAATACGAAACTCTTGCTAAACAGTTTCTAATTGAAAATGATAAACAAGCTATATTACACTTAATTCCGACATTAGAAAAAGAAAATAAGGAAAAAGATTTAGTTGAATATAAAGCTACTTTATCAGAAACTGAATTAGAAAGCATTGTTAAAAACACTAAGTCTTTACAGGAATGGCAAAATAGTACCGATAAAAAAGAAGATTTAGAAAAAATTAAAAGTGTCAATGCTAAAGAAGTAGAGCTAAAAAATCCATTTGAAGAAACATTCTTTGAAGAATACAAAGGTATAAATTTTTCACACTATGATACTGTGACTAATGGTATTTCATATTCTAAATTACTATTTGACATAAGTGATTTCGAAGTTGAACAGTTACAATATGCATCAGTATTATCATATTTATTATTTAACTTTAATACAAAAAATAAAACTGAAGCTGAAGTAATAAAAGAAATAGGTGCAAATCTTGGTGGTATTAGTTCTTATGTAGATGTTTTTAGAAAACATAAGAGTGAAGAATGTGAAGTGAAATTCATAATCAGTGCGAAAAATTTAGTAGAAAAAGCTGGAGAACTAGCTAAGATTTTAGATGAAACTATACTTTATGCAGATTTTGAAGATAAAGAAGCACTATACAATGTTCTCTTAGAAATTAAGTTAATGCTAGAAAGTAGATTTAAAAATTCTGGACATGCTTTTGTAGCACGTCGTATTAGTGGTTTCTATAATCCTCAAAGTAAACTTGCTTCATATCATGGAGAATATGATTTCTACTTGTTTATAAGTGAATTAGTAAACAACTATGAGCAAAATAGTGATAAAATTAAAGAACAGTTATACACTGTTACAAGTCTAATTTTTAATCAAGCTAGATTATTAGTTAACTTTGTCGGTAATAAAGAAGAATATACTAACTTCAAAGAAACTATATCTTCATATTTAACTAAATACCCTAGTGAATTGAATAAGCAAAGCGGTTTTGAAATTGAATTAGAAGAACAAGGTTATTCTGAAGGTTTTTACTTTGATTCACTAGTTCAATACGTTGGTGCGGGTTATAATATAAATGATTACACTGGTACACACTTAGTACTAAGACATATATTAAGCTTAGATTATTTATGGAATAATGTCCGTGTGAAAAATGGAGCCTATGGTTCTGGAGTGATATTTAATGCTTTTGGTGATTTTAATTTATGGTCTTATCGTGATCCAAATTTAACAGAAACTCTAGAGATATATTACAATATTAACAACTACGTAGCTAATATTGATGCAGATAAAAAAGAT
>CALIXG010000016.1 GCA_938046495.1 uncultured Candidatus Saccharibacteria bacterium
AAACTATGGCCAATTACTGGCTCCACGCCAATTTTATTACCATTGATAATCAAAAAATTAGCAAATCCCTTGGCAACACCTACTCCATCCAAGATTTAAGAGACCGCGGCTTCTCACCACTTGACTTCAAGCTCTGGATTTTACAAGGGCATTATCAATCCGAACGAAATTTCACCTTCGAAGGCCTTACCGCCGCCAAAAATCGTCGTCTACATTGGCTAAATCGCCTCGTGAAAACCTTACAAGAAACTACTCCCACCGAAAATCAAGCTGCACTGCTTACTCAAATTCAAAAATCCGACTATCAAACCACTGAATTACAAGAAAAACTCACCGCCATCATTAATCAGAATCTTAATTCTGCTGAAGTTTTTGCCGAAATTGACCAAAACGAATTAACCCTAGATGATTGGTGTTTTGTCGATGAATTATTCGGGCTTCGTTTCTTCGATAATCTTATTCTCCCATCAAACGAAATTCAAACTCTAATTAAAGAACGCACTGAAGCTAAACAAAATAAAGATTATACTAAGGCCGACCAGATTCGCGAAGATTTAAAAACACATAATTTTAGTATTTTAGACACCAATCAAGCCAGTTTCTGGCAATATCTTGAAGCACCAATGCTATAATCAAATAAAGGAGTATATGTCACGCACAATTGATATCGACACAAAAACATTTGTCCGCTTCTGGCTAGTCTTAATCGCTTTTGCCGCCGCCGGAATTTTCATCATTAAGGCTGCCGGTGGTCTAATTATCGTCGGAATTTCCGCTTTTCTAGCGATTTCCCTCCATCCACTCGCCAAGCAAATCGACAAGATTGATAAACGCAAAAGTCGTCCCGGACTTTCCTCAGCACTAGCCGTTTTTTCTATTGCTCTGGCTTTTGCCATTATCGTGGGCGTGATTGGTCCGGTTATTGTCGAGCAAGTTTCTAATTTTCTTGCTACCGCCCCAGCCAAAATTTCCGAGGTTATCAATCATTTAGATATTAATGGTATTGGCAATTATTTTGGTATTTCTAATCTCCAAGACAACTTAACCTCCGGCATCAAAAGTTTCAGTAGTACATTGCTCGGAAATATTAGCAACATCGCCGTCGGCAGTATCGGCGCCATCAGCAATATTATTACTAGTGTCATCCTTACCATTGTACTCACTATTCTTTTTATGCTCGATGGACCGACCATGCTAAAAGATTTTTGGCGCGTCATGGCAGTCAAAGATAAAAAGTCCGCTCGCGTCTGGCAGCGCGTCACTACTCGTATGGGCAATGTGGTGGCAGCCTATGTTTCGTCCCAAGTCTTTATAGCTCTCCTCGACGGCCTCATGACTATGCTCGGCGTTTTTGTTATCACTCTCATCTTCGGACTTCCAGTCACACTCGCAGTACCGCTCGGCCTCATCTCCTTCCTCTTCTTCCTCATTCCAATGTTTGGCCCAGTCATCGGCTGTATCTTGAATACCACTCTACTTTTCATTAACGCCCCAGGCGCCGCAATCGCTTTCTTCATTTTCTACCTCATCTATCAGCAGATTGAAAATAACATCATCGGTCCACGTATCCAGGGCAAAGGACTCAATCTTCCTCCACTCGCCATCTTAATTTCGATTACTATTGGTATGTATGCTTTTGGTTTGATTGGCTGTATTGTGGCTATCCCAATCGCTGGCTGCATTAAAATTCTTTTCGAAGAAGCTTCCAATATCCGCGCTACGCTCGACGACGAAAAATAATTAAAATCCTAGGTCTAGCCCAAGCTCTAAAAAAACAAATCATCCTGATTCGCTTGACTAGTCATCTAAAATTTCACATAATTAATAAGCACTTAAAAAGGAAAAATTTACTATGGAACAAGTTTTACCATTTCTTGAAGGAATGTTTTATATTGCAACTACCGATGGCGATCAGCCACATCTACGCATTTTTGATGCCGCAGGTATTCTCGACGGCCACCTCTACATTGGTACCAAATCCAATAAACAAGTTTACGCTCAAATCGAAAAAAATCCTAAAGTCGAAATCTATGTCTTTAGCAACGAATTAGGTCTCATGCGTTTTACCGCCGAAGCTAAAACTGTTGCCGACAAGGAATTAAACCAAAAGGCTTACGAATCTACCGGCAAGACCTACGACGAAACTTCTGCCGCTATTGAGCTCACCAACGTTCAAGGCTCTATTAAAACTA
>CALIXG010000017.1 GCA_938046495.1 uncultured Candidatus Saccharibacteria bacterium
CAAGATCTTTCAATTTTATTATCAAAAGACCATCTCCTTCCCACGGCAAAATCGCTCACCAAATTCCATGAAATCTTCAACAACCAACTCAAACTCGGAAAAATATTTTTTGAAACTCCAGACACCAAATATTATTTTGCAATCATCACACCAAAACAGGTTTCAGAAGGTTACTCTTTTTATAAAATCTCAACTCTACCTGAAGAATTAACCCCAGATTACAAAATCATTCTTAAGGCCATTAAAATCCTTGGTTACGAATTTTAATAAAAAGGCAATCACTCAAATTCAGATAAAGACCTATAATATAACCATGATCTTCTACACCAAATCACAAAACGCTAACTATACCCATATTCATGCCTATGCTTTTTATGATTTATTTTTGAGTGAAATAAAAAGACAAAATCTGACGGATCCTGATTTTCAAATTAACGTCGACATCGATGGCAATATCGCCACCTGGACCCTCGACACCACAAATTCAAAAATTCTAAATCTTTTTCAAAATCTAACCACCCACCAGAGTTTTACTGACCATCAAATCAGTGACGCTATTGCTAAAATTTGCCACAAGAATAATCTAAAATCACACCTAAAAAACCTCAATCTCCTAAAATCCGAGCTAAATCACATCGAATTCCAAACTGAAAAACCCGAAATCTCTGACGACTCCCCAACTTCAGACGCTATAGACTTCATCAAACCTCGTCCCTAACCCAGAAAATCCTGCTATAATATAACTATGAAAACAATCTTGACCGGCATTCGCATTAATTCCGACCTCACCCTCGGCAATTTTCTTGGCGCCATGCTTCCGATGGTTCGCCTCGCCAATCAATACTCTAGCACCCATCACGTCAATATTTTCGTCCCCGATCTTCATTCTATCATTAGTGAAACCGACGGCGATCTTCAATCCAACATGCTCCGCACCATCCGCTATTATCTCGCCGCCGGCCTCAAATTGAACGAAAATGTGCATTTTTATCGCCAATCTTACGTGCCAGCCCACACCGAACTCGCTTGGATTTTGAATTGCCATACCTCTATGGGTGAAGCTCTCCGCATGACTCAATACAAGGACAAGAGCCATGACGGCAATCTTTCCACCAATGTCGGGATTTTTGATTATCCAATTCTCATGGCCGCCGATATCCTACTTTATAGCGCCAATTACGTGCCAGTCGGGGAAGATCAATTCCAGCACATCGAACTCACCCGTAATATCGCCGAACGCTTCAATCATAAATACGGTGAAATTTTCACCATTCCTGAAAATACCGAAAACCAGGTCAAATTCATGTACGGCGACACTCAATCTTTCGCGCTGCGTATTCGCGACTTGATGAATCCAGAGAAAAAAATGAGCAAATCCGCCGATTCCGACAATAGCAAAATTATGCTCGCCGATTTGCCAGAACGCATTCGCAAAAAAATCATGTCCGCCACTACTGATTCACTTGCTAATATTAATTTTGATTTCAAAACCCAGCCAGGTATCTCCAACCTCTTGCAAATCCTTGCCGCCATTACCGACACTCCACTTCATGACCTCATTTCTTCCTGGGAACACCGCTCGCAATATGGTGAACTTAAAAAACTCGTTGCCGAACGTCTGGTCGAGCACATTTCAAATTTCCAAGCCAAGGTCCATAACATCACCGATAAAGAAATTTATCAGTTACTTGAGGAAGGCGAAAAATACGCCAATCAAGTCGCCAACCAAAAACTCCTCGAAGTCCAAAAAGCCGTCGGCCTACGCTAAATATTTTAAAATTCAACGCATCATGCAACATTAAAGCATTTTAAAATTCCAAAACCTCAACCTGTATTAATTAAGGAGAAAAAATGAGTCGAGAACTAGAATTAGAACTTACCTTCCTTGCCAAAGAAATTCCAGAGGGAATTAAAGACACTATTCCGACTCGTATTACCGATGTTTATATTCCAGACACTGCCGAGCACTCACATCTCCGCTTAAGAAAACGCGGTAATCTATATGAAATCACCAAGAAAACCCCCATCAAAGACGGCGATGCCTCTGAGCAAATCGAACAAACCATACCTCTTACAAAAGATGAGTTCGAAGCTCTCATTAACTGTAGCCAGAAGCGCGTTTCCAAAGATCGCTACAATATTGTAATCGAAGGCCATAATGCCGAAGTGGATGTTTTTCAAGACCAACTTAAAGGTTTAGTCCTCATTGATTTTGAATTCAAAACTATTTCCGAAAAATCCTTGTTCAAAACACCAAGTATCGCCCTAGCTGACGTCACTCAAGAAAATTTCACCGCCGGCGGCGTCCTAGCTGGCAAATCCTACCAAGACATCGAACCAGAATTAGCGCGTTTCAATTACCAAAAACCATAAAAATCTGATAGATATATGTACTTACCGAAATCAGAACGAGAAATGAATCAAGTCTTCAATTTTACCAACAGTCCCAAGAACGATTGATGTCTCTTTTTGTTGCTTAGTGTTGCACTTGAGATATTAACTCAAGGAGCAAAACTAAACCCGAGTAAAATGTGTTATAATTATTTCTATAATAACAGATAGAAAGGTTGATTTTGAATTTGAAGATTGGAATTGTGGGGCTACCGAACGTGGGAAAATCAACGCTTTTTAATGCCTTAACCAATGCACATGCTTTGGCGGCGAATTATCCTTTTGCGACGATTGAGCCAAATGTAGGTATCGTGCCGGTGCCAGATGCGCGTCTCGATGTTTTGGCCAAAATGTATGAAACCGAAAAGGTGATTCCGGCCACCGTGGAATTTGTCGATATTGCGGGACTGGTCGAGGGGGCCTCGAAGGGTGAAGGTCTGGGTAATAAATTCCTCGCTCACATCCGTGAATGTCAAATTATCTGTCATGTGGTGCGCGTGTTTAAAAACGACGACATTTTACATGTCTCGAAAGATTCGAACACGGCGGCGGAAGTGAACCCGAAGCAAGATATTGAAATTATTCAAACCGAGCTGGAACTCGCGGACCTCGAGACTCGCGAAAAAGTGGAAACAAAACGCAAGAAAAATAAGGAGCAAGAAGAAAAGATCCCATATCTTACCGAGAAGCCGGTGATTTACATGTTCAATGTAGACGAAAGTGAATTAACGAACGAAGAGCTGAAAAATGAGATGCGTGCCTTGGTGGCGCCGAATCAGGCGGTTTTCGTGAACGCAAAGCTCGAGGAAGAAATGGTAGGGATGACGCTGGCGGAAAAGAAAGATTTTCTCAGTAGTTATGGGGTAGACCACGACGCGCTTTCGGAACTGATTATTGCGGCTTATGACACGCTAGGCTTACAATCTTTCCTCACGGCTGGTAAAAAAGAAGTGCGGGCTTGGACTATCAAAAAAGGCGCCACTGCACCAGAGGCGGCCGGGACGATTCATACAGATTTTCAGAGAGGATTCATCGCAGCTAGCGTGATGAAATATGATGACCTAGTAACGCTAGGCAGTGAGCAAGCGGTGAAAGCCGCCGGAAAACTCGCCACCGTAGGTAAGACCTACGTGATGGAAGACGGCGATATCGTGGAATTTCGCTTCAATGTCAGCAAGTAATCTCTAAAGTCAATTTTGGAGTAAAAAACAAAATAACCGCCAAAGAGGTTCGGAGGTTTCAAGAATGCAAAAAATATATTTGGAGCTAAGCCATGATTTTAGGAATTGACGAAGTGGGGCGCGGGCCATATGCGGGGCCACTAGTGATTGGCGCCTGTATTTTGGGCGACTGGCAAAATTCAGAGAGTGCAGAGTGGATCGAAAAATTAACCGATTCGAAAAAATTATCCGCTAAGCGTCGCGAGGAGCTATACGTGCTGATTAAAGAAAAGGCATTGGCGGCGGCGACCGGCTGGGTGAGCAGTGCGGAAATTGACGAGATAGGACTGAGTGAAGCTTTGAGGCTCGCAACCAGGCGAGCAGTGGAACAGATTCAGCAAACTAAGGTTCCCTTTTCGGAGATTATTATCGATGGCACCATGAATTTTTTGGCGGGAACCAAGCTTGAGAAATATGTCTCTACCCTGAAGAAAGGCGATTTTCTGGTGAAAGAAATTTCGGCCGCGAGCATCCTCGCGAAAGTGGAGCGAGATAATTATATGGCGAAGCTCGATACGGTCTACCCAGAATATGGTTTCGGCAAACATGTCGGCTACGGCACGGCGGCACACCAAAAAGCCATGGAAGAATTCGGTCTCACCCCAGAACATCGCCGTAGCTTTAGCCCAGTGCGAGAGATTGCAGAAGGTAAAACCACCGTCAAACCTAAAACCGCCACCAGACTAGAAACCGCTGCCGAGCCTAAGAATACTAGCGAGCAGAAAACTAAAAACAAACAGAAAACCACCACAAAACAGCTGGGTGACCGGGGCGAGCAGGTGGTAGTAGATTTTCTAGTGGCGGCGGGGCATGAAATTGTCGCGCGAAATTATAAAACAAAATTATTTGAGGTGGATATTATCTCTCGGAAAAATGAAGTGCTTTATCTTACAGAGGTAAAATATCGAAGTGATCATGATTTTGGCGAAGCGCTGGATTTTATTGATAAAAAGAAACAGCAAAAAATGCATCTGGCGGTGGGAGGATTCATGGCGACACATCCGGAATATGCCGACTTTAGACCGACTTTAGCGGTGGCGGCCGTCGACAAAGATTTTAATCTAGAAGAGTGGTTCGAGCTTGACGAATAATTAACAAAAAAACAATCCCTTACGGGATTGTCTTTTTAATTAAGCTTCAGTGGCTTCGGCGGTTTCAGCGACAGCTTCAGCAGCTTCAACTTTTTCTTCTTTCAAAGTGTTGACAGCGGCACGGTCAAAGTCGCGAGCGACGAGACGAGCAGACTTACCAGAACGATTACGGAGGTAAGAGAGGTAGTTGCGGCGAACCTTAGCACGCTTGACTACTTCAATTTTTTCTACCAATGGGCTGTGAAGAAGGAAAGATTTTTCAACACCGATACCAGAGGCGATTTTGCGCACAACGATACGAGCAGTGTGAGATTCTTTACGATCAACACGGATTACAACACCTTCGAAAACCTGAAAACGGAACTTGTCGCCTTCTTTGATTTTCTGGGTAACCTTCACAGTATCACCAGAACGAACATCGACAACAGCTTTCTTTTTCTGAGCGTCAGCAATATTTTTCAAGATTTGAAAACTCATATTTTACCTTTATTATTTAGAAACTTGGTTTATTTTAACATAGTTTTAGAGAAAATGGAAGAGGTCAGAGCTGACACTGGTACTTAGTGGCATCGGTCGGCTCATAGGTGTCTAAGGTGAGAATAGCATCTTGAAGATTTTTTGGCAAATTATCACACTTTTCTTTCGATTCCGTGGCAAACGGTGCGACGTATTTCCAAGAGCCACCCGGCAGGTCGCGCTCGTAAATATCCGTAGAAGTAGCATTAGAATAAATCGTGCGATTCGGGTTAAGTGGGTTTGGGTCGTTTGCGTTATTTTCGGTTTTCACGCGGCTGAGTTTGGCGTAGACTTTGGTGCCATCGGAATTTGTGACAATACGACCACCGGTAATAGTGTAATTATCACCAACCGTAGTGACGAGCTGATTAAAATTAATATTTAAATCATTCCACTTGACGATTTGTGGCTTACGATCGGACGGAGTTTTCTCGTTTTTATCGCCGGTATCGGAGCCATCAGACTTTGGATCAGAACTTACCACCTTGGTTTTAGTAGCGGATTCATATTGAGCGATAATTTCGTCGCTATGCTTTAAATCGTTTTGAAAATTAGCAATGAGCTTAGAATTTTTGGCATTACTGGCGCCCATGGCGATAAAAGCATAGAGCGAAAGGCCAGCGAAGAAGACAGCCAAAATCGAAGCGACGAGAGCGATGGGTTCGGCATTATTCTTTTTCTTTTCACGAAGTTCACTGGAATTATCAATGCTTTCGAGCAACTCCGGTGGCGTGCCATAAGGGGTAGTTGGTTCAACAAAATCACTTTCAGGAGCCGGTGCTTCCTCGGGAGTATCTGGAACAAAAGGACGCGAAAAGATATCGTCCGACTGAGTTTGAATAGGGGATTTTACTGCCTCAGAGTTTGGATCCGAAGCGATTCTCTGAGCTTGCACAGGAATTTTCACTGCTTCAGAGTTTGGATCCGAAGCGATTCTCTGATGATTTTTAAATAGATCTGAATTGTCTGACATAGTTTTCCTTAAATTACACGCGAGACTTCATCGAGAGTGGTTTCCCCACGAAGACAAGCGAAAATACCTTTTTGTTCAAGAGTGATAAGACCGGCTTTTTGGGCGGTTTTTTCGATGAGGTCGGTATTGATATCTTCGACATCACCGCGAATGAATTTTTGTACTTCTTCCGTAACGATTAATTGTTCCATAATCACCTTACGACCATTGTAACCAAAGGGATCTTCGATACCAGTAGGGACCGCTTGATAAAGTACAAAATTATTAGGGTCAAAAGTGAAGCCGAGTTGCTGATTAATCACCTCGTCCGAGAGATTCGAGAGAACATTCAAGACATACTTACGAGTAGCCTCATCCGGCTGGTAGGATTTCTTATTTTCCGAAAGCACACGCACTAGACGCTGCGCCATTACCATACGAATTGAGCTCGAGAAAATTGGATTGGTGCCAATGAGGTCAATCATACGGGAAAAAGCAGCCGCGGTAGAATTGGCATGGAAGGAACTTAGAACTAAGTGACCAGTAATCGAAGCCTGAATCGCCGTCTTCGCAGTATCGGCATCGCGAATCTCGCCCACCATCACGACGTCCGGGTCGAGACGCAGAATACTACGGAGACCGTCCGCGAAAGAACCACCCTTGGTGGTGTTGACTGGGATTTGTGAAACACCAGAAATGCCATATTCGATCGGATCCTCGAGAGTAATAATCTTGCGATCAGTACTATTTAAAGCATTAAGCATGGAATAAAGAGTAGTAGATTTACCAGAACCGGTCGGACCGACCATGAGAACTAGACCGCGAGGATGTGAAACCACATCACGGATGGCAGCAAGTTCAGATTCAGAAAGGCCCAAGAGATCGAGATTAAGCAATGATTCATCGAAGTTAAAGAGACGAAGCACAGCGTCCTGACCGTACATAGTTGGCACAGTTTCGACACGGATATTCAAGAGATGTGAAGAGCCGTCACGGAAAATATCTTTTTGCATGTGGCCGGATTGTGGAGTGGTAGCCGCGGAAGAAACCCCGGCGCGCGAACCCAGTTCACCCATAAAGACACGATAACGATCACGTTCAATATTGGCGACTGGATGCAAAATACCATCGACGCGCATGCGAATACGGATGTTGTCGCGCAGATTTTCGATATGAATATCGGAAGCACCGAGTTTGTCAGCCTGGTCTAGAAGAAAATCAAAAACTTTGTCGGTACCGACGGAATTCAAGGTTTGAGAAACCGAAGCGATAGTCTCGGAGTCACCCTCGCTGGCAATTTTAATATCGTCATAATGCACTTCTTTTGGTGGATCATAGCGCAACATCATAGCCTGATAGCCACTATTCGAAATCAAGAAGAAGTCGACGCCATCGCCGTTGACATTAAAGCGGTCGGTAAGTTCTTTGATAGTACTACGTGGGGCTTGCGAAGTGACGAGGAATTGATATGGTTCCCCGGCGCCACCTTTTTGCAAAGGCAGCACGTAGTCACTGTGCATTTTAGCAATATCAATTAGGCCAAATACCAGAGGTAGGCGCTCTTCAAGTGGGCGCATATCGAGGTATGGAATATTAAGGGTCAGCGAACGGCGAGAGGTGGCCTCTTCCTCATTTTCACGCCTGGCTGCCTGGATTTGTGCTTCATTCATTTGCTTAATTATAACATAAGCAGGTTCAAAATTTAGGTAGATTAACAGATTAGACAAGGGGGTAAAAATAAGTTATAATATATTTGTCTTGTTTGACAAGAGTAACTTAAAATTGACAGTTTTTCAAAGGAGGGGAACATGAAAAAGAAGGACGCTGACCTGGTGGATTTTAATGCCGACCTAAGCAAGCTCATCAATTTCGAAAAAGAAATGGTGAATCAGATGCAGGCTTTTATCTACTATACGGATGGTTTGCGACAAAAACTACGGGCGCTCGATGATAATTATCGTTCGTCGCTGCACATGAAGGATGTTTATGAGCCGGATGAATTAAAAGCTTACGAAGAACTCAGCCGCTACATGCAGATAATTTACTATACGGTGCCGCGCCTGAAACAATACCTAGGTAAGGCGAAGGATTCAATCAATTTCATCAACCAAGTAATACGACCTGATCATTTTTTAAATTATTGGATCTTAATTGGTGAAGATTTGACCGCTGCCGTGAAATTATTTCTAGATTACGATCAGTTTTTGGCGAAGGCGTTGAATATTGAATTAATTCATAATGCAGTACTGGTTTATTCTTCCAAGTTGGCACAGCGTGAAGGTGAATCGATTAATGAAGAGACCGAGCGGGAGTGGATTGACGTAAGTCTTAATTCCCTAGCTCAGGCTTATACGGCTTTTTCGGAATTAGTGAATCATTTTAACGATTTCCAGAAGATAAATATTAAATATCGACCGACGGAATCGAAAATTCTTAGCACGTCGCCGTTTTCGATTGAACTGGGCGGACATTGGAACGTAATTATTAACGAATCGAAAATGCCACCAGTGAAGACATGTGATACTTATGTGGCGCAACCGAAAATCAATAAACAACGGAGCAAGATTCGCAATCT
>CALIXG010000018.1 GCA_938046495.1 uncultured Candidatus Saccharibacteria bacterium
CTACTCTGTTTTAAAGTGTTTTAATTGATTATTTATTCACCAATAATTTGGGTGCCAGTTTTACCATTAATGGCGTTAATGGCATTCTCTGGATTGGTGATAATACAGGTACGATTTTTGCCACTGGAAACGAAGCTAATACCAGCTTCAATCTTTGGTAGCATGCTACCAGCGGCAAATTCACCCTTCGCGATATACTTAAAGGCCTCATCAGCGGTGAGAGTTTTGAGATTTTCTTCATTGTCTTTTTTGAAGTTGATTTTGACATTTTCTACCGCAGTGAGAATCAAAAGTATGTCCGCATCAATGGTTTCGGCGAGTTTTTCGGCGGCAAAATCCTTATCGATGACAGCTTCGAGGCCAACTAGGTGGCCGTGTTCATCGTAATAAACTGGAATACCGCCGCCGCCACCGGCGACAATAATGGCACCATTACCGAGGGCAATTTCAACGAGTTCCGATTCGATAATCGAAAGTGGCATTGGCGAAGGTACGACCTTACGCCAGCCGCGACCAGCGTCTTCCTTGACGGTGAAGTGACGTTCTTTGCTGAGTTTTTTGGCCTCCTCTTCAGTATAGAATGGGCCAATTGGTTTGCTCGGACTTTTGAAAGCTGGATCGTCTTTAGAAACTAAAACCTGTGTCACGATAGCTGCAATTGGCTTCTTGATCCCTTCCGATTCGAGCTGATTACGCATGGCATTCTGCAGCCAATAACCAATTTGACCTTGAGACATCGCTCCAGCCACATCGATTGGCATGGTCGGAGTTTTTTCGGTATTAATAGCTTCTTCGTGAAGAATAATATTACCGATTTGGGGGCCATTGCCATGTACGATGACTAATTGGTGGCCAGCCGCCACGAGCTTGGCAAGCTCCTTGGCGGTCTGGTTGGCGACTTCGAGTTGATCTTTGGCGGTTGCTTTGCCATCACGGCTTAAGGCATTTCCACCGAGAGCGACGACGATTTTGGCCATGATTAAATCATCCCCATAACGAAGACGGCGACTAGGCTAATAATGACGAAGACTACCATAAGTGGGGCTACGCGCTTAATCCAGGTTTTATAGGAAACGCCAGATAGGGTAAGTCCGGCCATCAATGAAGCGATAGTAGGGGCAAGCATATTAAGTAAGCCATTGGCGTTAGCAAAAGCTACTACCATGGTTTCTTTGTTGCTACCTACGAGCTCAGAGACTGGTGCAATAATTGGCATGGAAGCCGCAGCGAGACCAGAGGAAGATGGGATGATGAAGGAAAGAGGGAGGTAGAAAATGTAGGCCAAAATTCCGACGAGACCGCCATTGAAATTGGCGAGGCCTTTTTCACCCCAGTGAATAATTGTGTCTTCAATACCACCGGCACGCATCACAATGGAAACACCAGCAGCAACGGCGATGATTACAGCGACACCTAAGAGATCCTCTGAACCCTTAATGAAAGTATCGGTGATGGAGACATTTTTCTTGCTAAATTCTTTATGGTAGATGAAAGCAATTACTGCAGTCGAGATGAGGAAGAGGGTGGAAATTTCATTAAAGTACCAAGTTCCGAGGGCGCCATTGTGATTAACACCAAGAACGGTAGAAAGTATTGGAACTCCAGCAAAGAATTCATGCAAGACATCGAAGAAATCGATTTTAAAACCACTCCAAGGGATGAGAGAGATAATCATAATCACGAAGGTGACAGCGAAAACTCCCATGATGAGTTGGCGTTTGAAATTGTATTCTGGTACGCTATTAAGATTAATCGGCTTAAAAGTGGAAGCGACGGAAGAATCATCGGCGTATTTACCAGCTTTTGCTTTCTTTGCGTAATTCATGACGAAAAGAATGGCAAGAACGAGCATGACTACGAGGACGAGTATTTGAATCCAGAGAATGTTACCGAGTTGAACGTCAGCGGTTCTAGCGGCAATACCCGTAGAAAATGGGTTGACGGTGGAAGCTAGTACACCGACT
>CALIXG010000019.1 GCA_938046495.1 uncultured Candidatus Saccharibacteria bacterium
AAGAGCTACCTTATTTTTATGCAAGATTTTGTTGCAAAGGTCCTGAGCTATTACGAGCATTTTTATTTTACACGAAAATATGTTATTACATATTGACATTTTCGTTAAGTATGTTATAATGTATTGGATAAGATTGATAAATATTTAATCTTACAATAGTACCTTACAAATCTGAATTACTCGTAAGTAGTGCTATGGTATTTTCAAAAATTTTGTATTCATAGAAAGGGGACACTATCATGAAGAAGATTAATCTGAATACCGAGGAGTACACCAACCAGTTCGCAGCAGCGGCCATCTACGCTAAGAAAGGCGTCATTAAGGCTGTGCAGATTACCGAGGATGGACTCAAAGTTGGCGAATATGTTGACAAGGACATTCGCTTTGATAATGAGAAAGGCCAGTATGTAATCGACACCTATGTGATGCGCGAGAATTTCGTTGAGGGCACATTCTGCACTCGCAGCGCTGAGCTTGAGGACACGCGTCCTGTCGAAGTTGGCGAGTGGATCGCTACCAATCCCAAAGCTTGGGAGACTGATCGTGATAACAACTACGTTATTCCCGATGTAACATTTCACAAGCGCTACGAACCCACTGACGAGCCTGGCGTATATCGTGCCAAAGGTATGGCAAGGATTATCCAGAATGATACCGGCGAAGACGTGGAGATTGAAGCGCCTTGGGGCGGCCCGCAGAATGGCGACGCAAAATGCTACTTTTGCGCTCCCTACTACAAGGAAGATCCCGACAACCTCGCCGATGGTGACCGCTACATCCTGAGTGAGAATGACTTCGCGGCCTACGGACTTGCGGACGAAGTTCTCGGGAAAAACTGGAACGCATAATGAAGGAGGAAGTAAAATGACTAAAACGAGACAACCAATGAGAAAGTATTGGGTGGAGTACGAAGATTTTAAGTCGGCCTTTGATCCGTATGTAACTCCCGGAATCGGCTTTACGACCGTGCTTGCGCATAACAAGGAACACGCTAAAAGCATGGTCGAAGAACCTGGTCGCAGAGTGATATCGGTAACCAGAGACGAGTAACCAGATTTGGGTGGTAGACTCAATGCTAAAACCTACCATGGCAGCTTTTCGGAGCTGCCTTTTGCCTTTTTAGAAAAAGATGATATTTATATAAATTATCCTGAATTCATTCAATATGCGAGGTAGTTATAATTTTCGGCGAGAATATAGTTCAAAATTTATATAAAAACTATGGTTCTTCGTTTGTCCGTAACGATAATATTTTGGTAAAGGATGTAAAGTAACATGAGAAGTTGCTGAAAATGGTTTTTGAGACTCAAGATATTGTAAAGATAGTGGTACAATCATATTATGAAACCAGACGCAACATCAATTCTGTCTTTTATAAATAGCGCGGATAAGACTTTTGTGATTCCTGTCTACCAGAGGAATTATTCTTGGAGTGCCGAGGAATGCGGTAAATTATTCGAGGATTTACTGGATTCTATGAAGACTGGCAAATGCCATTATTTTGGGAATATTGTATTCTACGCTAAAGAAACTAATGCCTGGGCAGGATATTCTGAGCTCATCCTCATTGACGGACAACAGAGAGTTACGACAACTATGCTGCTTCTTGCTGCGATTCGTGATGTTGAGGAAGACGAGGATAAGCGAGCCAAAATAACAAACACTTATCTGCTAAACCGAAATAGTGATACTAAAGAGCGAGTGAAGCTTAAACAGATCGAATCTGATAGGGGTATTTACGAGTCGATTATCAACGGTGAATTTGATGAGTCGTCAGATAGTAATGCGGGCAGGAACTATAAAACATTCAAGCGACTGATTCGTGAATCTGGAGTAAAGACTGAAGATTTATTGAATGCGATCAATAATCTGGAAGTTGTGGCCCTTGATCTGAAGCTAAATGAAAATAAAGAACGCACGGAGTCACCACAGATTATTTTTGAGAGTATCAACGCTACCGGCAAGCCACTGTCCACTGCTGATTTGCTTAGAAACTATCTGCTGCTCGGTATTGATGATTCGGAACAAGAAAGATACTACAAGGATTATTGGCTGATCATCGAGAAAGGTATTGGTGATGCGAATATTTCTGATTTCATTAATAAATATTTGATCATGAAAATTGGCGATAACGTCAATAAAAATACGGAATATGCCGAGTTCAAAAAATATCTTTCTAAAAATAATATTGAAGCAATTGCGGCGCTTAGGGATCTTGCGCATTATTCAAAATATTATGGATGGATACAGGATCCGATGAGGGCGAAAGATTTTGATAAAAAAGTTTCTCTTTGTCTTGAGGATTTGAGAGAACTCAAAACGGCTTCCATGTCTCCACTGTTACTTTTCTTGCTGGAAAAAGCAGATGATGATGCTGTGATTGGCTTTAATTCTAGTGAATTATTGGATGTGTTGGTGGTTTTGGAGTCCTGGGCGTTTCGCGCACGCATTGCTGGTTCATTAACAAGCGGGGCGTTTAACACAATCAGTTCGACTAGTCTTTTGAATAACCTAAAGCGTGCTAAAGATGATGATTATCACCATCAGGTTAGGTTTGAACTTTCAAATTATCGTACGTATGATATCTGGCCAAACGACAATGACTTTATGGAAGCTTTCAAGAAATATAACTTCTATAAAAATTATAATAAATATGTACAGAGGAAACTTGAGAATTTCATTTCAAACGATCATCATAATTGGCGACCGGATTCGATTGAGCATATTATGCCGGAAACCCTCAGCGCGGATTGGAAGAAGCGACTGGGTGAAAATTATAGTGAGATTCATGGTGAGTATTTACATACGATCGGGAACCTAACGCCACTTAATATGACGGATAATATTATAAATTCCAATGACCCGTTTGGCGTAAAGTTGCCACAATACAAAATATCTAGCTGGAAATTGACTCGTGATGTTTATGATGATTTTAAGGATGCTGAGAACTGGGGTGTGGCCGAAATTAATAGTCGTGCGGAGAATCTTGCATATAAGGCGTCGAAAATTTGGTTTGGACCTATGCAGCGTGAGAGGCAAATTGAAGCTGATGTGAAAAGGAAAACTGATGACTATCGTCGGATTCTTGCGGGCAGACTTGCTTGTGAAACAATTTTTTATATAAATTACGAAAAAGGTAAGAGGGAAAATAAGCACCAAATCGATGCGAAAATGCGCATTGAAGTAATTGATAATAAACCACGTTTTATTGTGATGGCGGGGTCGAGGATCTTTCCTTATGCGCTTGAAGGCGTTAAGCCTATGTTTGAAGACAAGATCAGAAAGTGCGGATGGCATGATGAGGTGGTGCTTGAGGAAGATATTAATATCTTTGAAACACCTTCGGCGGCGTCGTGTTTTGTTGTGGGTGGTTCGTCAAATGGCTGGACATGGTGGATGAATGGAAATGGTGAATCGCTGGACGAAATTGTGGCAGACGATCAAGAAAGAAGCTACGAGGAATAAGAAGTATGGAACGTTCGTATGGTCGTGGGATGGACCAGATTCATGTATCCGATGATTGCAATAATATTGAAACTCGCAAGCATAGTGATGGGACAACTTGGAACGACGTCGCTGCACTGAAAGATAAAATGGGGCAGCTCGATAATAAGAAGAATATAAATATGGAAAGACTCGACGAAACAAGGGTGGCGAACTTAGAGATGATTCACCGTCGAGAGCTCGAAATTATTAGCGAGAATTCCGACTGTCTCGGTTATAATATCGATAGTAAATACATTATCTGGCCCGAAAGGTGCAAAGAGGCAAAAGATGTCGAAAACGCTTGTAAGATGGCGGACGGAACATACGATTACGCAGAACTCGCTAGGGTTGCGAAAAAATATAGTGAAAAGCTCGATAAAGAGATAACACCAGAGAAAATAAAGGAAGCGATGGAAGGAGAGCTTTCTAAAGACAAGCTGCTCGATGACACTTTGGCGAACTTGCCAGATGGGACTAGATTCCGTATAAACCCACATGCTCCGCAATCTGCTTTTAGAGCAATTGAGGACGAGAAAATAATTAACCCTGCTGGTGAGCTAAGATTCCAGCTTGATGACGAGGTTATGGCACAGGTGCAAAAGATACGAAGTAAAACAAAGGACTCCGAGCTGCTAGTCGTCATGAATCAAATACATGAAGGTGAGGATGGCAAATTAAATAGTAATATTCCGGAAGACCCTTCGGAATATATTGCCTTGTGTAAGAGCTTCGTTGAACAGAGTGGTTATTCCGAGCAAGCTGGTAAAGGGTTGATCCTTGAGCTTTGCAATGAATGTAATATGTGTCATAAGCATGGCGAACTTTGGCATCAAAAAGAAGGTCAGCTCTTTAGGTCGGAGGCTTTTGCTGATCATGTTGACCCAGATGCCTATGCTAATTTTTATTACGATACGGCGACCACACTAAAAACAGTCTTCCCCGAACTAAAGTTATCACTTACTGGCGTTGCTTTTAGTGATAGTAAATTCATCAAAAGTATGACGGATAGAATTAGAACCCGTCAAGAGCAAGAGCAAAATACACAGAAACTAATTGATATTATTAGTTTCCATCCTTACAGGACTTCTGTTGAGGCTCCAACTCAGGTCGTTGATGGAGAAAATTTTGGCGAAAACACAAGACAGTCCTTTGATAGTCAACTAGAAGAACTAAGGAAAATTGCGGAGCCATTTGGAGCCGAAGTTACGGTTGGAGAAATCAGTTTTTGCCAAGAAGGTCAGTGGGGTTATTCGATAGACGAGGTTGAGCAAGTTAGAAATGCAGAGCACGGCCGAGAGAATGGGTATTTTAGCTATTTGTGGCCTGGAGAGAACATTGTGAATTACGAAAAGCCGGAGGATAATGTTGATGGATTCAATGGATGTTATCCCTATTAACGCCACCGAAGGTGAGCGGGCTATAGAGTGTTTATGTGAAATAGTGAGACGTCTTAAGGACTGTATTTTGCCTGGTTTATCTTGTACATAGACATCTGGTCTGTTGATATAAAAAAAGGAGTCCTATCAAACTTTATTTTTTTATGGAGCACGCCTGGCTTCGCGGCTACTCCATTCGTCGAAAATAAAAAATAAACCCCTGCGGGTTTTATTTTGTTATTTTCTCCTCATGGAGCCGCCTTCGAGATTTGAACTCGAGACCCCTTCCTTACCATGGAAGTGCTCTACCACTGAGCTAAGGCGGCGGGTCATGTATAAACATGAATGGTGCTGGAGGTAGGACTCGAACCTACGAAGGTGTAACCCGAGAGATTTACAGTCTCTTGTCATTGCCGCTAGACTACTCCAGCTTTTAAAATTCATCCACCTGCTGGCGTGAGCCAAGCCCAGACAGATAGGAATATTATAGCAAGGTAGAGCGGATTTTTCAACAGATTTCTGGGAAGAAAAACATGGAAAAATGGATTTTTCAACAGATTTCTGGGAAGAAAAACATGGAAAAATTTGAGAAAGCTTCGAGGAGATATTTATGGCATGCGGGATTTTTTAGAAATAAAAAGGAGCGCCTCTCGCGCCCCAATTTTTGCGCAAAATTTGCGCGGGCTTTTACAGTTTTAGGTTTTCATTTTTGATCACTCAAGTACGAAAATGAAGTTTATTTAAGATTGATCAAGTTTACTCCTGGACGATAGAACGAAATTACATTTTCATCTTCCGCCAGTTCGTTTTCGATAGTAATTAGCTCGAACGTGCGGCGGTATCCGCAGAGTTCGTAATAGGCATGAATGAGCGCACCTTTGTCTCTGGTATCGCCATGAGGATTACTAGTGATCGCAAACTTTGACTTAGCAAAAGTTTTGCGAATTATCTTGTTCTCGAGTAAATAATCATCTTTGGAAAGAATCAGGTTTCTAGGTATGCCATCCTCTCCGGGATTCCTTGTGTTATTACGAATAGCTAGATATTGATCAATTAACAACGCAAGAGAACTGCTAGATTTTTCCAAATCGTGATTTGGTACGATTGGAATAAAGCCCAGCCAGCCTAAAAGAAATCTTGACGCGAGTAGGAGTGGTCCGCCATATTTGAGCAACGTATGAAGTGGCTCTTTAAGGAAAAAACCATAGGTGCAAGGATTCAGACTGAAGGTCGTATCGAAATTGTTTTCCATTTTGTGGATGACGATGTCGCCTATACTGATGGAATGACCAATTGTGGTGCGGCTCAGGCGTTTGAATTCCTTATTGCGTCTGACGATAGCCTTTCTCATAGCTGTAACGTAGGTCGGCACATCAAAGCCGAAATTGCTGTAACATAGTGCGTAAACTCCGTCACCATCGTGTAAATGATCTAAAATATAGTTAAATGCACTAATAGAGGAGTTTTTCACCCCGCAGATTTGGAAAAAATCTGCTTTGCCATTGGCCTTGCCATGACGTACCGTGTGAACACGGGTGGTGGCAGAAATCAAAGCCTTACGCAGAATAGCTGCGCTGGCCGAATTGATTACCATAAAAACGATAATCCACTGCCATATTCTCGGTAGTTCCGTGAAACCTAAAATTGCAATTGTTTGATAAAAAAATGTACTCATTTTTGACCCCCTTTTC
>CALIXG010000020.1 GCA_938046495.1 uncultured Candidatus Saccharibacteria bacterium
TGTTAAATCAAAATTCTGAAGATTCCTGCATTTATTACGCTAACAATCTCTATTCCGAAACTATTGGCGAACTCAGCAAGGGTCAAAAATTCTCTTATCCAATCAAATCTCATCTTGAAGAATTAAACACTCTACTTGACCAGCTACAAATTCCTGGCGAACATAATCGTGAAAATGCCGAAGCTGCCATTTTGGCCGTACTTGCCCTAATTGGCGTTTCTTACAATGAACTTTTCTTACCAGAAAATCATGAAATTTACCAAAAAATTGCCGCAGGACTTCATAAATTCCAGGGTCTCCCACACCGTCTACAATTTGTCCGTGAACTAAATCATGTGCGTTATTATGACGACAATTACTCCTCGGCTTTTCCAGCGGCCGATGTTGCCATCGCTGCTTTTGAAAATTATCCTACCTTTTTAATCGCAGGCGGCTTTGATCGCGGCCTTGACCTCACTGAGATGAAACAACGCTTCTTTTCCGCCAAAAATCTCAAGAAAATTATCCTGATTGGCGAAACCAAACAACGTCTTGCCGAAAACGAAGATCCTGAAAAATACTGCTTTGCCGAAACTCTCGAAGAAGCCGTCAATATCGCAAGAAAACTTGCTGAATCTCAGACCGAGCTCGTCGCCAGTAATTTCGATCTTTGCCTACCAATTTCCAAAAATTGTCCAAAAGAAGCCATCGTACTAATGAGCCCAGGCGCCGCCAGTTTTGACATGTTTAAAAATTTTAGTGATCGTGGCGAACAGTTCCAGGCTCTCGTGAAAAACCTAAAATAACCATAACCATCTACCAAAATCTCTCATTTTTGATAAAATTAATGTAATGAACGAAAACGCTATTAGTTTTTCTAATTCGACCAATCAGCCTTCCTCTGGGAATCCAGTTTTTCGCTTTGTCAGTTACTATCTCGATCGCGCCTCTTTGACCGCTAGCTTCGTCTACCAGGGAATTGATAATATTTTCTTCACCGAAAAAATTCATTTTGCAAAAAAGGCCGACGCCGATAAAAAATATCGTTTCAATCCTAATGCCGATCCCGCCCTTGATCAGCTGCTCGACAGCGCAATGTTCCTGGCCTTTATTTTAATTGGCACCAGTTACTATAAGACCCATCCAACTCCTGCCGTTAAACTCGATGTCCCGATTGACACTTTCCAGGCTCAATTTTTTAACACTGTTTATCAAGAAGGTCTCAGCCAATACGCTTTTGAAAATCGCCTTACCCGCGCTCATTTAGCCCACTTCCAGCCAACTCCCAACTATCAAGCCAAGCCAGCTGTAAAATACAACGGTCAAGGCAATCTCGCCCTGCAGTCTGGCGGCAAAGACAGTCTTCTGGTTGCAAAATTACTCAAAGAAAAGAATATTCCGTTTGAACCCTGGTATGTCACTAGCGACCCCAGTCTTTCGCATCCTCACGTCATCGATACCCTTGGCGATTCTTTCACCCATATGAACGCCAGTATTGTTTACCGCGAGATCGATATCGCACATCTTCAAAAATCTCACGGCCTCAATGGCCACGTTCCAGTTACCTTCATCGTCGAAGCTCTCGCCCTGATTCAGGCTATCTTGAATAATCAAAATGTAGTTCTCACCAGCATTGGTCACGAAGGTGCCGAACCTCATGCCATGATTGGCGACCTCCCAGTCAATCATCAATGGTCCAAAACCTGGGATGCCGAACGTTTTTTCACCGAATATGTCCGCCGTTATCTTTCGCCAGAACTTCATGTTGGCTCAATCATTCGCCAATACACTGAATTAAAAATCGCTGAACTTTTTGTGCAAAAATGCTGGAAAGAGTATGGCTATAGCTTTAGCTCCTGTAATGAAGCCAACTATAAGCAAAAGAATCAAAATTCTACCCTCAAATGGTGTGGCAAATGTGCCAAATGTGCCAATTCCTATCTACTTTTCTGCCCCTTTGTCCCACCTCAGTATCTCCAGTCTCTTTTCAACGACGAAGATCTCTTCAAAAAACCTGAACTTTTCAATACCTTCAAGGGTCTGCTTGGCATCGATAATACCATGAAGCCTTTTGAATGCGTCGGCGAAATCGGGGAATTACGCACTGCTTATCATCATCGCATGGCTTCTCCGCCAATTCTCATTGAAGATCTTAAGCAATTTAATCAAGAAAATAACGGCGGCCTAATCTCCGGCCTTTCCGAAGCCACCAAGCGTCTCGGCCTCGGTAATCTCTTAAAAAAACCACTTTCGCCCCGTACTTCCAAAGCACTTTCAAATAATTCCAGCTATTGGCAGCCACTCTACGCCAATCTCCCGTTCCCGGTACCTGAAAGTAATTTCGACTATAATCAAATCTACGAAAACCAACCTTTCTTCAAAGATTTTTTAAATAATTACGGAGCCGCGAATTAGCATGAAAATTTATACTCTAAGGCACGGCGAAACCGATGCAAACAAACAAGGCGTAAGTGCTGGACTGCTCGACACCAATCTAAATACCACTGGCGTCAAGCAAGCCCTCAGAATCAAACGTCAACTAAAGGGCGTGCATTTTGACCGCTGTTACGCCTCACCTCTGATGCGCACTAGCAAAACCGCTCAAATTGTCACCGGCCACCTCGACCCTAAAGCTAGTCATATTAATCATCAGAATCTTTGCCATATTCAGTATGACCGTCGTCTTGTCGAACGGGCTTTTGGCGTTTTCGAAGGAAAAGATAGCCAAAAATTACACAGCATTAGCTGGAAAGACCGCTTCAATAGTGAAAGATTTAACATGGAGAGCATTCATTCCATGTATCTCCGCGCAGAAGATTTCGTGAAGAATGAATTATTTAAGAATAACGACCCAGATGCCACGATTCTGATTGTTTCTCACGGCGATTTTCTTCGTCTAATTGATTTTGTTTTACGCGGTGGCACCGCTGAACAACTTTTTTATTCATTCCTTTACGATAATATTATCGAAGAGCCATATCCAAACTGCGCCCTGCATTATTACGAAATCTAGTTTCGAAATTGCCCACCTATTTTCGAAACTACTCCCTACTTTCAAGAATCCAAATCATAGCCAAAGCATCCCATTAGCACCAATTTTATTGTG
>CALIXG010000021.1 GCA_938046495.1 uncultured Candidatus Saccharibacteria bacterium
TCCGTAAATGGTAATGAAATCATCAATTCTTCCAATAAGACCAAAGAAATTCCTTTGTCCTTAGCTGTAAATACTAATAACCGTACTGGTTACACAGTTATACTAAGTGCTGAGACGGACGAAACGGCTTTGGTAAATACTGGATCTGCGAGTGCTGCAAAAATTAATTCAATTAATGCGAATCTACCGTTAAATAATTTACCGAATAATACTTGGGGCTATAAGTTTGGCACTTCAACGAATTATGCGCCGATCCCGGCTTTATCTAGCCCAGTACGAATTTTACAAACAGCGGGGAAGACGAACGGTAGTGAATTGAACCAGATAAAAATTGGTATGAAATTAGCCGATAATCTCGTATCAGGGAATTATACTAATAGACTAATCCTGTCTTTCGTCTCGAATCCATACCAAATGCGTGCCATGATGATGAAAGGCCCGGATTTTAATACTAGAGTAGGGAATCTAGACCCGAATCCAGCCTATTATCATGGTCCCGGCTCTATGTTGACTAAGCCAAGTATTAAGGCTTTTAAAAGAAGTATTGTAGCTCCGGTCAGCACTATATCAACAATTAATGTTGAAGATCCGAACCTGTCTGATTACGAAATTAAAGCCTGGTATAACGCAGCGGATCAGTCGGTATATTATTATTCCCCAGAGAGCAGGACTTATTTGAACCCTAATTCTGTGGCGATGTTTCAGTGGTTTACGAAAATGGAGACGATTGATCTTAGTGGTTTTGATACTAGTGAGGTGACTTCGATGAATACAATGTTCTATACAATGAGTAGTTTGAAAAATATCGATGTTTCTGGTTTTAATACCACAAATGTAACTGATATGTATGCGATGTTTGATCAGACTGGAGTGATTGAGGAGTTGAATGTTTCGAATTTCGATACTTCAAAAGTAACCAATATGGGCTATATGTTCTTTAGTCTAGCTAAGGTAAGGGAATTAGATTTGACTAATTTTGATACGCGAAATGTTACTAATATGTTCGGGATGTTCGAATATATGACAGCGGTGTCGAAGATAAAATTTAGCACCAAATTCGATACAAGTAATGCGACTAATATGGGAAAAATGTTCTCTAATGCTAGATCGCTCCAGCAGTTGGATTTGTCACATTTTAATACTAAGAAGATAAAAAATATGACCAGTATGTTCTCACAGATGTCTGCTTTGAAAACTCTGGATATCTCGAATTTTGAAACGCCAAGCCTTGAAAATGCTGGTAGTATGTTTGCGATTGACCCAGGTTTTTCAGATAACCTTGAGAGAATTTACGTGAATCAAGATTTTGATATATCGAAATTAGTAACAGCACAAAATGCCTTTGTGGGTCGTTATAAACTTAGAGGAGGGAATGGTTCGTATCTTTCTAACCCAGCGACAGCTGATTTGAGTTGGCTCCGCGTGGATCGTCCGGGGGTGCAGGGTTACTTTACCAGAAAACCATAAATATAAATTAAAAATTCATCTCGATTATGCTAAAATAATAAATATGATTAGCCAAAAATCACAAATACGAAACCTCAC
>CALIXG010000022.1 GCA_938046495.1 uncultured Candidatus Saccharibacteria bacterium
AAATAACTTAATCTGATCATTCACATCGAGTGGAATTTTAGCAGCAGCGAGATTTTCCCCACCACCGACGAGTTTAAGATTTTTCTCGCGATAGGCCGCAATCGATTTGATATTATTCTCAGCACCATAATCATTATTATGATTCCCTGTCAGCTCGACAATGTCTGTACCGAGACTAGTGATAGCGCCCATCATTTTCCAGTCCGCACAAAGCGTGGTAGTAGTATAGCCGCCCTGACAATTATCCGCAAAACTTACTTCGTTACTAATATGAGTATAAGTTTTACTACTGAGAAAATCTTTAATCTTTTCGGTAAAATATTCAGCATTACCACCAACTTGACTAAGTTTATAGGTGAGGCGACGTGAAAGTGCGGTAACACCAGTTTCAGCAAAACTTACAATATTAGATTTACTTGGAGGGTTAGAAAAACTAAGGCTCTTCAAGGCCTCCTGAACGGCTGGGAATACGGTCGGGTTGCCAGTGAGATTCCAGGTAATAAATTTAGCACCGACGGTAAAATCATCGAGGAAATATTTTTGATCAAGACTAATTACCTTCTGACTACTAGTGATATTGCGAAAATCCACTAATTCGACATTATATTTTTTAATGATTTCAGTATCCTTCAGTTCGGCTTGTGAGATATCACTGAGTGGACTATAAAAATCCACCACCGGAAGAAGAATTTCCGTAAGGATAGTGTTCGATTGATTAAAATTATTTAAATCGAAAGAAGCACTTTCGGAAATTTTAAAATCAAGACTAGTGAGAGACTCTGAAAGTTTTGTGCAAATTTCGTCACTACCGCTAATCGAGGAATCAATATTTTTTAGACAGTCTTGCTTGGAGATTTTGGGAATTTCATGTTTCTGATTAATGATTTTTAACCCAATAATTGTACCAAGAAAAACTATAAGAAAGCTAAAGAAAACTAATTTAGAACCAGTGGATTTTTTCATGAGGAAGCTTTGTAAAGACCGTTATGTTTTTTACCGTCGTAAATTTCGACTGGAATACCCTTGGCACGGATTTTATCTTGAACTAGAGACTGCATATTTTTAGCTTCAGTTTCTAACTGGTTAGCGAGGTTTTGATTGAGTTCACGTTCCTTAATTTTAATATAAGGAATATTTTGGTTTTGATGCTTATCGACAGCCTGACTAATAATGCGAACTTCAGCATCGCTAACGTTATAAAAACTATAATGTTGGCCGAGCATGAAGGTTAGCTGATCAGTTTCATATTTGTAATTGAAGGCCTGGTAATTTGGTACACCAGATTCTTCCCCGCTATAAATTTCATTAATCAGGAAATTTGGAGCCATAATTAGAGCCATCAACTCGGAATTGTTTTTAATTTCATCATTAGAGAGATTTTTAATACGTTCTTTAATACGAAGCACGGTAGCATAGAGATAATCACGGATGAAACCAGAATTTTCAAATTTATATTTATCACCATTCGGAATAGCGTAAATATTGGCGAGGGTAAAATGTTTAGTAAAGAAGCCAGATTTATTTTGAGCTTGGTAGGATTTAGCGCAAACCACACAACCTGGATCAAAGACATCTACAGCAATCGATCCACTAGTAGTACTACCATCACGATAATAGTTAATGATCGAATCAAAAGAGTCCGCATAGTCGGCAAGTTTTTTATCCTCTTCCATGGTAATCATCGGAATAGAAACATTGGTAATATAATCTTTAGCGTCCCAGGTTTTGAGACGATCTGGAATGGCGGTAAAAATTTCGCCCCATTCAGCAAAGCTACGACCAATTTTACCGATTGGATCAGTCGGCTCAGCTTGATCAATACTACAAACTTCCGCACCGAGGCCACACTGACTTGGCATTGAGACATTACAGGTACCAAAAACCCAAAGAGCAAGTAGGGATTTAATAGCAATCACTAGAGACCAAACGGTAATAAGAACGATAACCACCGAAATAATTTCAATCAGAGCACTGAGAGGTTTTACAAGCTTAGGATTTTTCAAAACTACTTTCTTCAATAGACTATTTTTAACTTCGTCTTTAAAATTAGTATCACATTTTTGCAAACGTACCTTTTTAAAAACACAGTGCCAGGCCTTTTTAAAAGTAGCCCAATATTTTTTCCCGAGAGCTTTATTGAAGAGGCTGAGAAAGCCAACAAAGACCGAAAGAAACGCTAAGATAATAAATGCTGCTATACAAACCATGTTTTTCCTTTATTAAATTTTTGATAATACCTTAATTAAATGCGCGACATCGGCAGTGGAATTATGAAAACCTAGAGAAATACGAAGAAGAGGTGGATATTTTTTAATTTCGGAAAGATAGTAATGGACACAGAAATAACCCGTACGCACCATAATTCCCTGGTCAGATAACGATTCACCAAGAAGATGAGAATCTAAACCTTCAACATAGAAAGACATCGTGGAAGTCGGGGATTGATTCAAGAGATGGATTTTCGGATGGTTTTTCAAAAAATCATAAAGTGTATTAATATTTTTTTCTAAACGGTCGTGGTCGGATTTCTCTAAAGAATTTAACCAATCGAGGCTATGCCCAAGCGCAATAATTTCACCCCAAGCCTGGAGGCCCGGCTCAAATTTAGTGTGCAAGTGATCAGGATTATCGGCGGAAAGAAGATAGGAAGATTTTTTTACATCATCTACCATCCCACCACCGATAAAAGTAGTATCAAAAAGCTTGGCGAAAGATTTTTTCATCACAATGACGCCGAGAGAGGCGCTATACATTTTATGTGCAGAAAAACAGATAGCATCCGGTTCAATATTATGGAGAAGCTCAGAATTGTGTGCCATCGCTTGAGCAGCATCGACGATGATAAAACCATTCCTCGAGTGGACATATTCTACAACTTCTTTAAGATTAAGTTTCGCGCCATTGAAATTACTCATGGCATTCATCGCCACGATAGAATTATCGGGAATTTCAGAAACTTGGACCGAGCCATCATTGTCACGAGTAAGAACTATTCGCTCGATTTTAGTAGTTTGTGGAGCTGATAAAGTGGAAAGAAAAACTGAATTATGTTCAATATCAGAAGTAACAATAGTTTTAATATTAGCCTGCTTAAAGTTAAATTGATTAAGTAATAAATTTAGACCATAGGTGGTATTTAAGGTAAAACTGACGAAATAATCTTTAGGTTTGAGCTTAAGAAATTTCAGAACCTTTTCTCTGGTTTCTGTAACTTTTTGGTCGGTTTTCTGACCCCAAGCATATTTTACTCGTTCACCACAGGAATTATATTCCGTATAATATTCCACTAAACTATCAATCACTGGCTGGGGACGAAGAGACTGACAGGCAGCATCAAAATAATAATCTTGAGATTTAAGATATTCAAAACCAGGCGCACGTAAAGAATCGGATTCGGAAGAAATTAGTTTAGATTGAGATTCTTCTGTTCCGCCAAAAATAGATGACGCAGACTTACTAAGCTTAGCTTTCAGTTCAGAAAAATTCATCAACCTCCTTTGCTTAATTTTACCACAAAAAAGATGAGAAGTTTTCCACATATTCACATTGACAAGTTTTAGGTTTTATATTTTAAGTTATTTTTCTTGTTCGGTTTTATTTTCTACGGTTTTACACAAGCATTTTAACTTTTCCACACCGGTGTTTGGTTTAATAAAATCTTGTTCGGTTTTAGTGTTTGATTTTGTTCGGATTTAGTATTTTAACAGAGGTATGCCGTGCGTATTAGGATATAACTTGTTTTTTAAGCTACAGAAAAAATACCCCAGAGTTTGGAGTATTTTTAAGATTTAAAGATTTTCCGATTCGAGTTCTAGGCCAAGAATTTCGGCCGCTTGATGAAGGATTTCAGATTCTTCGTCGGTAGCAAATTCGAGACGCTGCTTAAATAACTCTGTAGTTTCCGGAAAGGAGCGGTCGACAATCACCAGTGAACGCGCAGAACCTTCTTCACGCTTCAAAAAACCTAAAGCAACTAAATTATCGATATGTTCCGCCACGGAAGCTGGACTCTTCAACCCTAAACCAGAAGCAATTTCTCGATAGGATGGCGAATGGTCATGTTCGGCGATGAATTCAGAAAGAAAATCCATTAAACGCTTTTGTTTTTTAGTC
>CALIXG010000023.1 GCA_938046495.1 uncultured Candidatus Saccharibacteria bacterium
TATCCTGATGCTGAAGCATTAATTTTGGCTACCGAGCATGCCTCGGTACGAGAATCCGCTAGACATTATGCTAAAACAGTCGGGGAGATTGCCGTCGACTCGACCGGTCTGATCGACCTAAAAGATTTAGCAGCTAAAATTACTGACCAAACCGTGCTGATTTCTGTCGCGATTGCTAATAATGAACTCGGCACCATCCAACCGCTCAGTGAAATTGCCGAAATTATACGACACACGCGTGAAAAGCGCCTCACTGCTGGCAATCTTACCCCACTTTATCTCCATTCTGATGCTTCGCAGGCTGCGAGCCTCCTCGATCTCTCAGTGGCGCGTCTCGGGGTCGATCTTTTGACGCTCAATTCCGCCAAAGTTTATGGCCCGAAGGGAATCGGCGCACTCTATATTTCGCGTGGAGTTAGACTCCAGCCAATCTCTTATGGTGGTGGTCAGGAAATGGGTCTGCGTTCCGGTACGGAAAATGTGCCTCTTCTCATGGGTTTCGCGGAAGCTTCGGTTCGTGCGAAATCTCACATTTCCGCCAGTCGTAAAAAATATGAAAAATATAATCAATTATTCCGCCAGATTTTGACCGAAAAATCCCTCATTACGCCGAAATTTTTGGGCAACAAAAAACATCAACTAGCTAACTTCTGTCCGGTCTGCTTCGATGGTCTCGATGCTGAGCGCCTGATTTTTAAGTTAGAAGACCGGGGCATTCTCCTTTCTACTGGGGCCGCCTGTGCCGCTTCGAAAGGTCAAAAATCCCATGTGCTTTCCGCCATTGGTCTCACCGATTCGGAAATTACCGGGTCACTTCGTGTAACTTTTGGTGAATTAAACACCGAAGAGCAAATTCGTGAGGCCGCATCGGTGATCGCCGAAGTAGCTAATCAAGAAGCTAAGCGCATCGGACTGGTGTCAGGCGATGTGGTTTTGAAAGAATCGCATGACATTAAACAAGATCAAGAAATTTCTACCGAATTCAACCAAGATCAAGGAGTCGCCCATGTCTAATCTGCCAGAAAAACCGAAAACCGTCTTCGTCGGCATGTCTGGTGGCGTTGATTCTTCCGTTACCGCGGTTTTACTCAAAAATGCTGGCTATCACGTGGTTGGTGTCTATATGAAGAACTGGTCGAAGGATCTTCCGGGTATGAAATGCCCCTGGGCGGAGGATTTGGCCGATGCTAAGCGTGTGGCTACGAAATTAGATATTGATTTTCGCATTTTTGATTTTGAAACCGAGTATCATGCTAAGGTGGTAGATTATATGATCGAGGAATTCAGGAAGGGAAATACTCCGAATCCCGATGTGATGTGCAATCAAGAAATCAAGTTCAAGCTTTTCTATGACATCGCCATGAGTCAGGGTGCCGATTTTATTGCTACCGGTCATTATGCTGTCTCGGAAGACGGCAATTTGAAGCTCGCTACCGATACGAATAAGGATCAAACTTACTTCCTCTATCGAATTTCCGATGAAGCTATTGCGCACACTTTGTTTCCTCTTGGTAAAATGCTAAAACCAGAGGTGAAGCAGTTGGCTGCCGAATTTGGTCTCGATAATGCCTACAAGAAAGAATCGATGGGGGTTTGTTTCGTGGGTGAAGTCGGGATTAAGGATTTTCTCCAAGAATATATCGAGGTGGTGCCTGGCCAGATTATCGATCGCGATACTGGAGAAACGCTCGGCACGCACGAAGGCGCGGTCTTCTATACTATCGGCCAACGTCACGGTTTGAATCTCGGGGGTGGTCTACCTTATTATGTGGTGGGTAAAGATATGGCGAAAAATCTGGTATATGTTTCGAAAAATCTCAATCACTTAAATCTTTGGACGAAGACTTTGAAATTAAAGGATGTAATCATTCGTCAAATTCATCAGGCCACCGGTGATATTCAGCCAAATCTCTCTAATCTCACTTGTCGTGTGCGTCATCGTGCGCCACTCATCTCTTGCGGTTTTAACGCAGAAACTAACGAGGTGGTATTGATTGAAGAAATCAAACATCCAGCAGCCGGTCAATCTGTGGTCTTCTATGCCGGAGACATCTGTATCGGCGGCGGTATTATCGCGGAGTAGTCTTTTGTATTTGGTGGCGTGGTATTATTGCTGAATAATCCTCAACCCTAAACCTCATAACCGAAATTAAAAACCCAGAAAAAATAACCGCTCTTCGCGGCTATTTTTTATTTCTTATCGAAGCAGGCGTAACCCTTAGTTAATTCCAATTTGCGCTTCAGGTCATCGACTGTTTTCTTTAGACCATCTTTTTGAATTTTTCCATCCAGATCACCGAGGTCGAAATCCTCGCCGTCGTCCGTAGTGGCTGAAACCAAATTTTCTACCGTTGGATCGATCTTAATCGTGAGGGTATTCTGTGCGGATTTACAGCTAATCGTTAGCAACCCATCGCCGTTAGCCATATTTTTCACGACTATGAAGAGGATTATACCCACAATTCCGATTAGGAACAGGGTAATTATTTTTTTCATTTGCGGCGTCCTTTTATTTAATCTATATTAATTATATATATAACATGAGCATTTTGTAAAGTTGTGTAAAACTCGAAGTTCTGCAGAATATGGTATAATTACCCCCATGAATGCAAGTGAAATCCGTCAAAAATTTCTTGAATATCAAACTAGTCGTGGTCACCAGGTAATCGCTCCAGCGCGTTTGGTGTTGGAAAATGATCCGACCACTCTTTTCACTGGTTCTGGCATGCAGCCTCTTTTGCCATATCTTCTCGGTGAACCTCATCCTGCCGGCCAGCGTTTGGCAGATTCACAGCCATGTTTGCGTTTGCAGGACATTGAAGATGTGGGTGATCCACGTCACACTACGGTTTTCGAAATGCTCGGCAACTGGTCACTCGGCGATTATTTTAAGCAAGAGCAAATTCCAGCTTTCTTTAAATTCCTCACCGAAATCGTCGGTCTCGATCCACATAAAATTTACGTCACTTGCTTTATTGGTAATGAAAAATATGGCATCCCAAAAGATATCGAATCCGCTGAAATCTGGCAACGTGTCTTTGCCGAAGCCGGTGTGCAGGCGGAAATTGCCGAAATTGGCTCCAGTGAAGACGGTGCCAAGCGTGGTATTAAAGAAAACGAGCATATCTTTTTCTATGATGATCACGAAAACTGGTGGAGTCGTGGTGGTGGCGTCGAAACTACCCCGATCGGTGATCCATGTGGTCCAGACTCCGAAGTCTTCTATGATTTTGGTGAAGACAAGCAAGATGTCGCGAAATATGGTAAATCTCATCCTGCCTCGGACGGTGCGCGCTTCATGGAAATTGGTAACCAAGTTTTCATGCAATATAAGCGCAATCAAGACGGTACCTTCTCTGAATTAACCAAGAAAAATATCGATTTCGGCGCTGGTCTTGAGCGTATCGCCGCGGCTGCTATGGATTCTTTCGATGTTTTTGAAACTTCACTCTTAAAGCCAATTATCACTAAGCTCGAAGCTATCTCTGGTCTCAGCTACGCTGACCATACCGAAGAAATGCGCGTGATTGCGGATCATTTGCGCGGTGCTTATCTACTTTCGGCTCAGGGTCTCGTGCCAAGTAATAAACAACAAGGCTACGCCCTTCGCCGTTTGATTCGTCGTGCGGTGATGAAAGCTACTAATCTCGGTATCGATCAAGATTTCTTAGCTCAAATCGTGCCAATCATTGCTGAAAACTACCAAGATCTCTCTGATGAAATTCTTACCAACCGTGCTGACGCTTTGAATGTCTTAATCCGCGAAGAGCAGGCTTTTCGTCGTAGTATTCACCGCGGCCTTAAGGAACTCCATAAGCTTAAAGATCAGGGTCTTACCGGCAAAGAACTCTTTATGCTGCAGGATACCTATGGCTTCCCACTCGAGTTATCTCTCGAAGAAGCCAAGCAAAACCAAATTAGTCTCAGTGAAAACTGGCAAGCTGAATTCCAGGCTAGTCTCGATGAGCAACGTCAACGCTCTCAAACCGCTAGCAAGGGTATGTTCAAGGGTGGTCTCGAAGACCACGGTGAAGCCTCAGTCAAATATCACACCGCTACTCACTTACTACTAGCTGCGCTTCAGAAAATTGTCGATCCCAATATTGCTCAAGCTGGTTCTAATATTACCTCTGAGCGCCTACGTTTTGATTTTAATCTCGATCGCAAACTCACCGATGAAGAGAAAAAACAAATCGAGGATCAGGTCAATCAATGGATAGAGGAAGATTATCCAGTCTCGTTTGCTGAATACGATAAGGCCTACGCCCGTGACGTCTTGAAAGCTCACGGTAGCTTCTGGGAAAAATATGGCGACGTGGTCAAAGTTTATACCATCGGCGCCGCAGAAAATCCAATCTCGCGTGAACTTTGTGGTGGCCCTCACGTCGAACATACTGGTGTGCTCGGTCATTTCAAGATTAAAAAAGAAGAATCCTCAGCCGCTGGCATTCGTCGCATTAAAGCAATTTTAGATTAAGGAGAACAGGGTGGAACAATTAGTCAAATACTTTACACCAGAATTATACGAAATTGAATTAAGAATCAATAAAGACACTGAACAGGTTCAAGGTCGAGTGAAGATTCAGGGTACTGCCAAAAGTTCCACCGTCAAACTCCACGCCAAAAATCTCAAAATTAATCAATTGACCGTCAATCAGCGTCCGACCACTTTTACGGAGGATACTGAAACAGAAACCATTAGTTTTGCGTCACCGGCCAAGGATGCCGAAATTATTATTGAAGTCCGTTATTCCTTGCAACTTTCGCACGGTATGACTGGTCTTTATCTTTCGACTTATGAATATGAGGGAAAGACCGAGCGAATTGTTTCTACTCAGTTCGAATCGCATTATGCGCGCATGATGTTCCCGTGCGTCGATGAGCCCGCTGCCAAGGCTAAGTTTTCTCTAAAAGTTATCGATACCGATCCAACTGATACGATTCTCAGTAATATGCCGATCAAGACCGAGCGAACCCTCACCTATACTTCGGTTAATAGTGAGCTTAATCCAAAAACTGATCCGAACGCCATGAACTTAAACACCGAAGTCACGCGTAAAATTGTGGAATTTGAGACCACCCCACGTATGTCGACTTATCTTTTGGCGCTCTGTCTCGGTCATTTTCAGAGTGTTACCACAAAAAACCAGCACGGCGTCACGATTACTACCTACGCCCCACTTAATCAAGCCAAGGAATCTCTCATCGAACCAAATCAAATCGCCGGGGAAGCTTTAGATTTTTATGATCAGGCTTTTGGTGTACCGTATCCGTTGCCGAAACTCGATCAGGTAGCGGTGCCAGATTTTGATGCCGGCGCGATGGAGAACTGGGGCCTAGTAACTTATCGTGAATCCTGCCTTCTGATGGATGAAACTGCCACCTTGTCGGATAAAATTCAAATCGCCACGGTGATTACTCATGAATTATCGCATCAGTGGTTCGGTAATCTTGTCACTATGGCTTGGTGGGATGATCTCTGGCTAAATGAAAGCTTCGCCAATATGATGGAGTATTATTGTCTCGATGCGATTCGTCCAGAGTGGAAAGTTTGGCAAGAATTTTTCGTTTCTGACTGTTATTATGCGCTGACTCGTGATACCTCACCAGATATTCAGGCGGTCAAGCAGCCAGTTTCGCATCCTTCCGAGATTGAAACTCTCTTCGATCCGGCCATTGTCTATGCCAAGGGTTCGCATCTGATGTTTATGTTAATGCGCCTGATGGGTGAACAAAATTTCTTGAAGGGCTTACGGGATTATTTTGAAAAACACCAGTACCAAAACACTACTGGCGATGATCTCTGGTCCGCCTTGCAACCTTATGCTGAATTTAATGTTTCAGACTTTATGAATCAATGGATTACTCGTCCAGGCTTTCCGATTATTGAAGGGGAAAAGCAGGAACGCTTCTATCTAGATGGCCGAAGTAATCAAGAATCTTGGCCGTTAGTCCAGGTATCCGATGATATGACCGGACATTATATTAT
>CALIXG010000024.1 GCA_938046495.1 uncultured Candidatus Saccharibacteria bacterium
TTGGCAAGGTCTTTCGCTGGCAATCTGTGAAGTGGAATATTCCCACACTCAGTTCAGCTCCTAAAACCCATCCAAATGCCTTAAATGCAGATATAGTATCTGCTATCCTCCGAATAAGACAACACAGATATGAATGTGCTGAGATTATTCATTATAAATTAGCAAAAGAAGGAATAAATGTTAGTCTCTCATCCATTAAGAGAGTGATTAAACGAAATGAACTCTGGCGCAAAAAGCGGAAATATCGCTGGAATGAGAAGCGTCCACTTCCCACTGCGCCAGGAGAGCTAATCCAAACAGATACTGTTCATTATGTGAATCCATTAGATCATTCTAAAATGTATATCTATACAGTTATAGATCTATATACGCGCATGGCATATGCTAAAATCTCACCAAATCTAAGTGAGAAAGGCGCTGCGGAGACAATTTTTGAAGCTCAAGAATTCATGAGATTCCCATTTAAGATGGTGCAAAGTGATAATGGTGCAGAATTTCAAAATCACTTTCAAGGCAGACTGAATAGCAAAGGAATTAAAACTAGACACTCCAGAGTACGTCACCCAAATGATGATGCGCACATAGAGAGATTTAATAGAACCTTAAGAAAAGAGTGTATTGGACAATATAATCCTAACAAGGAGATAGGATTTATTGGACGCAAGCTTAATCGTTTTATTAGATATTATAATTATGATAGAATCCATTTAGGAATAGGATTAAAAACTCCTTATGAAGTGTTGCATAGGTGCTGAACCTTATACGACCGAAGAGTAAGTTTTTTATGAAGGATAAAAAATGGGAGCCTGCTGGCTCCCGTGTTGTTGGGCATTGGTTTGATGGATACGAAATTTAAAATTATGTTAAATAATCAAAAATCTTTAAATTGCTAATTTCTTAAGAGCTCCATAAAAGCGTCATGTTGCTTATGGCGTAGTTCGGCCATATAGGCATACCATTCAGCTTTATCCTCGTGGTAGCCTGCTTTCTGGTAATTGCAATTAGGATATTTATTGTGTTCTTTGCAACATTCATCAAAGTGATGATTAGACTTATGCTCATTAATACGCCATGAACGTTCAGCCGTAGCTGCGGATTCATGCAGCTCAACTACTTGGCCAAAAGTAAGTCTACCATCAGGTGTACACTCTAATATTCCAGGTATCATGCACTTCTTATCAGTGGCAGTTAATGTTCTATAAGGTAGATCCTCATGTTTAAAATTCATCATTTTACATTTCCCCCTTTGTAGGTAAGTGCCCAACAATATTTATATTATACATCTTTTTGGATGTTTTGGCAAGCGGGATAGCCACTTCGTGAAGCCGGAGGTTGTTCGGTCGCTTATTTAGATGAAGAGGTGGTTATTTATTGTTCTTTTTGTCTTGGCGTTTACCGAGACGCTTGGAGGTGCGGCTACTGGAGAAAACGACGGCTTTACTGAGAGTATAGTTTACGATAATGACAATAATATTACAGATAACTTTCCAAATAAGTTTATTTTGGCCGCAAACATCGACGGAGAGCCACATAATAAAGACTTCAATGCCAAGCGTAACTAGGCGCGCAATGAAAAAAAGTATTGCTTCACGGAGGATAGCGGCGTGAGTTTTGGCGGTACTTTCGAAAACGTAGAGACGATTGGTAATAAAAGCAAATGCTACGGCAACGACCCAGGCCCAGATGGTGGCTGGAATGGTTTCAATCTGGAGAATTTCGGCAAAAATATAAAAACTAATAAGGTTGACGACGGTAGTGAGGACGCCAAAAACAAAATACAATACAATATGCTTATTGTAATTAATAAAACGTTTGAGATAAGATGGTGATTTTAGGGCTTTAATCAAGTTTTTGAGATTGATTTGATAAAGCACTGCGGATTCATTAGTTTCTGCCATGGTTATATTATAGCGGATTTTGACGGAATTTTTCTATTTTTTGTTCGATTTCGCTTATGTTGGGTTATAATAATAAAGATTGCTTATGTTAAACAATAGAACCTAGAATGGGGGTATTTTTTATGCGTAAAGAAATGTTAACTTTTTTTGAGAAATTCAATAATTTACACTCAAAGACCGCCGGCATCGAATTAAATCTGAGTAAAGAATTAGGTTGGAGTTATTTTACCATCAAATATACTCAGGATAAGCTACCGGATGAGGTAGAATTTCGATTATTAGAAGATTCTCTTGGCACATTTACTGGGTCGGAATTAACCTTTCTCTCGAATTACAGAGATTTTAAGGAAACCAAAACCATCGTGCTGCGCATTTCACAGACTTATCGGCATCTAGCTACCTGCTGGATTCGGGATTTTAGTAAGTTTCTTCGGGAAAATTACAAACTTGAAGCCATGTCTGCTTAGCTCGTGGAAACACGGGCTTTTTTCTTTGAGTTTTAACATAAAAAATACTCCCCAGTTGAGGAGTATTTTCTTTTGATTAACGCTTGGAGAATTGTTCGCGTTTGCGAGCAGAACGTAAACCGTATTTTTTGCGTTCTTTTTCGCGTGGGTCGCGCTTGATGAGACCAGCTTTCTTCAAGACTGGACGGAGATCTGGGAATTCTAAGGTAAGAGCCTTAGAGATTGCCAATTTGATTGCGTCGACTTGACCAGCTAGACCACCACCGGAAACCAGGATGGTAATATCAAATTCTTTTTGTTTGTTAACGAGAGCTAAAGGATCGGTCACTTCAGCAAGCAAGCTTTTGTTTAGAGAAAGATACTCTAGAGCTGGCTTGTTATTGATGGTGATTTCACCTTTACCCTTAAATAGACGTGCGCGAGCAGTAGCTGCTTTGCGACGACCAAGTCCGTAGGAATATTTGGTTGCCATTATTTAATCTCCTTTGGATTTTGAGCGGAATGAGTGTGCTCAGCGCCATTGAAGACACGAAGACGAGCTAAACGATCGTCAGCGAGTTTGTTCTTTGGAAGCATGCCTTTGACAGCTTCTTTGATGGCGTAAGCTGGATTCTTCTCGATGATTTCTTCGAGTTTGAGCTCGGTGAGACCACCTGGGAAGCCACTGTGACGGTAGTACATTTTTTCGACCATCTTGTTGCCAGTAACTTGGATGTTCTTAGCATTCAAGACGATGACGTAGTCACCATTGTCAATGTGTGGAGTGTAAGTAACTTTAGACTTACCCATAAGTTTATCAGCGATCACAACAGCTAATTTACCAAGTGGTAAAGAAGCGGCATCGATAACATACCATTCGCGCTTGATTTCAGCGGTTTTTTGGCTAAAAGTCTTCATTATTTAGCCTCCTTATTTAGATTGATAGAATCGACAAATGAGATAGTACCCATTTCAGCGTGGTCACCCTTGCGGAAGCCAGCGCGTTCAATTCTGAGGTAACCAGAATCACGTTCGATTTGAGGAGCGATAACATCCATCAAGAGGTCTGCAACTTCAAGGTCATCCAATCTTGCGATGAGGAGACGGCGATTAGCAAGACCACCTTTTTTAGCGATGGTGATAAGCTTCTCGGTGTAGCGGCGCATTTCTTTAGCGCGAGCTAGAGTCACGGTGATCGACTGGTATTTGATCAGAGAGCACATCAGCCCACGTAGTAGTGCCCTTCTCTGGTCGGTTTCACGGCCGAACTTGCGGCCTTTATATCCGTGGCGATGCATTAGATATTTAACTCCTTAAGTTTATTTTTGACTTCATCAAGAGCCTTTTGACCGAAGCCTTTGAGGTCCTTGAGGTCGGTTTCAGATAAGACAACGAGGTCTCTGATAGTGTGAATTGCGTTGTTCACAAGAGCGTTAGCAGTACGAGCTGATAAGCCTAATTCTTCGATGGGAAGCATAAGGCCAGCATCTTCCTGTTCGTTCTTGGAGCCTGGAGCTGGAGCGGTGTCAGCGATAGTTTTTCCAGCAAGAGCCTGGTATTGATTCACGAGAATCGCAGCGGCTTCTTCGAAAGCTTCACGTGGGGTGATAGTACCATCGGTTTCGACGGTGATAGTCAATTGTTGTAGATTGATGTCTTGACCGACACGAGTGTTTTCAGCATTGAAACGAACGCGAATTACAGGGGTGAAGACAGCATCAAGGGCGATCATGTCGCTGTGGATGCGTTCTTCGGCTGAGCGCTCAATGGTAAGATAACCGCGACCAGATTCGACGATGAAACGCATCTTCAAAGTGTAATTTGGATCATCAATGTGACAAATGACCTGGTTTGGGTTAGCGATTTCGACTTCGTTCGTAAGTTTAATATCGCCGGCGACGACACGTGCATCACCATCTTTTTTAGATTGTTCGCTACCTTTGATTTCAAGAGTAAGTTCGACTGGAGCGTCGGAGTGGCTCTTAAAACGAATATTTTTAAGGTTGAGCATGATGTCGACGACATCTTCACGAATACCTTCGATTGCAGTGAATTCGTGAGTAGTACCTTCGATACTGAAGGAAGTAATTGCAGCACCCTTAATACTTGAGAGTAAGACGCGGCGGAGAGAGTTACCTAAAGTGTTACCATAGCCGTAGTAAAGTGGCTTGATTACAAATGAGGCACAGTTCTCGGATACGTCGATGACTTCTGCAAGATTTGCTTCGTGAATTACTTTTGTTGTCATTTTTCTCCTTAGCGTGAGTAATACTCAACGATTAGTTGTTCGTTAATGCCTGCTTCGGCTTCTTCGCGTTTTGGCTTGCCAGTAATTTCGATAGTCATTTTCTTAGCATCAGACTTCATCCAGCTGAGTGGAGTAACACCACTTGCAGCAACGATGTTGTCGAGATTCTTGAAGTATTCAGACTTTTGAGACTTAGCGCGTACTTCGAGTTTGTCACCAGCCTTCAAGCGGATTGAAGGGATGTCAATACGGCGACCGTTAAGAGTGAAGTGTCCGTGAGAGACAAGTTGGCGTGCTTGGCGACGAGTAGAAGCGAAACCAGCGCGGAAAACAACGTTATCTGCGCGGCGTTCTAGGAATTCTAGAAGGATTTCACCGGTTAGACCTTCGGTCTTTTGGGCTTCTTTCATCAATTTAGCAAATTGTTTTTCGAGAAGACCATAGAGTCTACGAACTTTTTGCTTTTCGCGAAGTTGGGTAAGATACAAACTACCACCGCGAACTCGCATATCACCGTGCTGACCTGGAATACCAGATTTTTTAGCCATGATTTTGTGAGCTTTTGGTGCTAGAGCAAAGCCCTCGCGACGACTTTGTTTGACAATTGGAGATTTATCTCGTGCCATTACGGTTTCCTCTCTCCTTTAGGACGTACACCACCATGAGCGATAGGTGTTTGGTCGGTTATACTATCAATTTTAATGCCAAGACCAGAGATAGCACGGATGGCGCTATCACGACCGAGACCGATACCCTTGACGTAAACGTCGACGGAGTTCAGACCGTGATCTTTTTTGGCAATTTCACCAGCTTTTTCAGCGGCGATTTGAGCAGCGTAAGCTGTACCCTTCTTGGAACCTCTAAAACCGTTAGCACCAGCAGATGATTGAGCGAGGACTTGGCCTTTCTTGTCGGAAATGCTGATGATGGTGTTATTAAAGGTGGCCTTGACGTGGACCTGACCAGAAGTGACAATACGCTTGCCTTTCTTGGTTTTGACTTTGACTTCTTCAGTTCTAACTTCTTCTGTCATATTTTTACTCCACTAACTAGGTTTTACTTGCTGCTTTTGGTTGTGTTCCACCGACCGCGATCGCCTTACCCTTACGTGTACGTGCGTTCGTACGAGTACGTTGGCCGTTGACTGGAAGACCAGCCTTGTGGCGGATACCTTTATAAGAATTGATATCCTTAATGCGTTTAATATTGTTTGTTACGAGGCGACGCAGATCACCTTCGACTTGATATTTGCTAGAAATAATGTCGTTGATTTTCTGTTCCTCAGCCTCGGTGAGATCTTTCACCCGAGTGGTAGGCTCAATTTTGGCCTCCGCAAGGATGGCTTTTGAGGTAGTGCGTCCGATACCAAAAACGTAAGTAAGGGCAATCCATACTTGTTTTTCGGAAGGGATGACTACGCTAGCAATTCTTGCCATGCTTAACCCTGCCTTTGCTTATTCTTAGGTTTTTTCTTGTTGATGACACGAAGCACGCCTTTACGACGAACATAGATATCATCAGGGGAGATTTTCTTTACACTTGCACGTACTTTCACTGTGTAAAAATCCTTTCCTTGTTAATCTATTTCAGGTACTAATGAAAAAGCGGAAATTTTTTCAGAGTTCGCCAAAATAGGGTTGATATTATTTAAGGCGGAAGCTGATACGGCCCTTCGTAAGATCGTAAGGGGTAAGTTCAACCTCAACCTTGTCACCTGGCACAAGACGGATAAAGTTTTTGCGCATTTTTCCGCTCATGTGCGCAATAATAATATGACCATTCTCAAGTTCTACTCGAAATTGAGTATTTGGTAATGCATCGACGACGGTGCCGCCTAATTTGATCACTTCCTTTTGACTAGCCATAAATTATTTACCTATTTTACCAGAGATTTCAGGAAATGTAAAGAGGTTTTAATTAGGTAAAAGGTGATACAATAAATAAAAAGGAGGTAAAGTGTCCGGGGAAAGACTGTCGAATTCCGATAATCAAAATAAAAATACGAGCGCGTTTGATAATTTTGCGGATCGGGTAAAACGAGAGCAGGAGTTTGTCGAGCGAAGACGCGAGGATACGAAGCATTGGGCACGTTATTATGTGGGGGCGGAGCAGGCTTTTGGTCGAAGAGTGAAGGACAATAAAATTTCGGAAACTGAATTCATGAAATGGGAAGATGAAGTCGGTGGAGCTTTTTTCAAAATGAAAGAAGCGGAATATGATGCTTGTTATGCTTCGAAATATGAAAAGGATCGCGCAGAGATGATTAGCTTGTCTGATCGTAATGCTACAGTGGAGGCCTATGCAGGTAATTTTTATGATGAAAGAAAAGAAGTTTTGAAACAAAAGATTTCACAGAATGAAAATATAGCGGAACGTGACGAGCACTATGATATTCTAGGTAGCTTATACGATAAAGTTTGTTCACATATTGAGGCAGAACGTGATTTTGAACTGAAGAATAAGGATGTAGATTCTTATAACGATGCACGCAAAAATGCACATAATAGTTTAATTACTAATTTAAATCAGATAAATGCCTTAGCTGATGAATACGGAGTTCGAAGGCTGACTTTTCGTAATTTTCTGACTAACGATGACAAAAATTATGATAAGAGTCTCGATATTTATCGAGATACGGATGCGAGGTACGAGTACGACAGGAGTAGTGTGGAGAAATATATGCGGATTGCTTTTGCGGAAGAGTATAGAAAAGCTGAAAGGGATGGTACATTGAAAGTTGATTCTTCTACCATGTCAAAGACGGCTTATTTTCATAATATGGGTGAAGATTAAAAATGCCCCGGTAGGCCGGGGCGAGGAGGGGGCAAGAGAATTAGTAATCTAAAGCTTCTATGATGCGCCTGGAAAAAGCGAAAGCATATTCTTCCAATTCCTCCTCTTTGGGTGTGACTTTGCAGTATTCTGCGATTTGTGTAGTGATTTGTTCTTTTTCTGCCAGAGAAAGACATTCTGGCCCTAGGCATCTAAGCCTAGAAAATCTCTTAGTGTGTACGAGTTTTTTGAAGACTTCATCCTTGAAAACGTCTTCGGGTATGGCGTAGACAATCTCTTGAATTTTGGTCATGATTCACCTCGAATCTTCCCTGCAAAGTTGAAATGTGCAATATAAAATACATATTCAAAAAGAATATTACGATATAATATCACGAATTTATAATTTTGTCAAAATTAAGGCTTTGGTTTACCGGTCCTCTCATGGACGAGAGAGCTAGTTTCGCTTCGAGCTTTCTTGCACGAGAGTGGCACGCAGGAATTGGCGTGAGAGATAGGTTTTCTGTACGTCTGACCAGGCACCGGTACAAGTAATAATACTAATGGAATCTTGGCCAGTGACTGGCGATTCGAGCATGGCAGACATTTTTTCATTGGCGTCAGCTAAGGCTACGGTTTGATTTTCATAAACGCGATAAGTGAGTTTAGTACCATCGCCCATTTCGATCTGAATCAGATCGCCTGCGACGAGGCTGTTTAGATGTTTAAAAACGCCAGAGGCGGTTGGTCCACCATTGTGTCCGACAAAAAGTGCGGTTTTGCCAGTAAGTGGTGGAAGCGTGCCAGTATACCATCCTACATCAAAAATACTGTTCGGGGTACTGATAGCACCTTTTCCGGTGAGTCCGACAGGTAAAATACGAGCGTTTTTGATGCCAAGTTTTTCGATACTCATGAAGCGTGGTTTATCGTAAGCGACGGAATAGGAATTGGTTTTATCTTCAGAGATTGGAGTTTCATCTACGGAAGCTTGATCGGTTTCGAGATCAAGATTAGACTTCGGCAGCATTCTTTCACTACCTTCTTTGGTTTTATAATAATGGTCTTCCCAGAAATATAGACGTGCAGTGACGATGGTAAAAATTAGGGCCAAGATGATAAATGGTAGATTGATTAGGATTTTAGATTTTGATTTAACTTCGAGAGACATCCCACCCAGCTTTCTTATTTATAATCGTCGTAAGTTACCATAAGGGCGCGTGAATCGAGTTGACGGAGGTTTTCGAGGGCTACGGTCACCACGATGAGAAGTCCGGTACCGGAAAGGGAGAGACCCATCGGAGCGTCGCTGAGCATGATGGCGACATAATCAGTAATAAATGGAATCATAGCAATGAAACCAAGTGCGAGTGCGCCGAAGAGATTGAGACGAGTCATGACTTTTTCTAGGTAATTAGCGGTGGTCATACCTGGACGAACGCCTTCGATAAAGCCACCTTGTTTTTGGAGGTTATCGGCAATTTCTTTGGTATTGAAGATGATTGAGGTATAGAAGTAGGTAAATAATACTACTAAGAGGAAGTAGAGAGCTGGGTAGATAAACCAACGTGCATTGATGCCATTTGGATAGAGGGTCTTGAAATTCGAGGCGTTTGGCATGGTGAAGATTTCACTAATGGTTTTAGCCATAGCATTTCCCTTATCCATACTAGAAATGAGTTGTCCGATGAGGGCTGGAAGCGAGAGAAAGGCAGTAGCAAAGATGACTGGCACCACACCGGCAGAAATAAGCTTCAGAGGTAAAATCGATTTAATGCCGCCGTAGGCACTGTTGCCATGGATACGTTTTGCGTAATTGATGGTGATAATGCGCTGAGCTTCGTTGAGCTTGACGAGCCAATAAAGAATTAGGATTACGACTACAAAAAGGGCTAGAGCGACCCAGAATAAAACTGGGTTGACTGGTAGGTTTAACCAGCCAAAGAGATTGAGTGAGCCATTTTTGGTGTCGAAGAGTTGTTGGCCGAGTGAGCCAAGAGTGCTTGGGAATTGAGAAATGATACTGGCAAAAATAATCATAGAAATACCATTACCGATACCTTGCTCGGTAATAAGTTCGCCGAGCCACATCAAGATAATGGAGCCAGCGGTCATGGTAATGACGGAGACGACCCAGTCACGTGGAGTTGGGGTGAAGCTGAGGGTATTCGAGGAGACCACAGATTGGTAAAGAATGTAAATATAGGCAATAGATTGCACGACGGCGAGAGGTACGGCGAGCATACGAGTCCATTGATTGATTTTACGACGACCAGTTTCACCATCTTCAGAGAGTTCTTCGAGGCTTGGAATAGCTTTACTGAGAAGCTGGAAGACGATAGATGAGGTGATGTATGGAGAAAGCCCGACCAAGATAATGGAAAAGGAGGCAAGGCCACCACCTGAAATTAAGTTAATAAAACCGGTGAAATCTGACTTGGAGATCAAGCTGGAAACGGCATCCTTAAAGGTTTTAGCGTCGCCCATTGGTACTGGGATATGTGCAAGTAAACGGTAAGCTACCAAAATACCTAACACGATAAAAATGCGTTTTAGCATGTCTTTGTTTTTTAGAGATTTCAAAATCGTCTTGAAATGCATGGAATCCTCTCTATTTATTAATCTATATTACCATGTTTGCCTAAGTTTTTGAAGATAAAAAATAACCCCCGTGTTAATTACGAGGGTTATTTTAGACTAATTAGTCATTTTGCTTTTTCAAGCGCTTTGGCACTGGATTCTTAGTGAATGAACCACCAGCCTTTTTAAGCATCTCGAGACCAGATTTTGAAATGAACTGAGTTTCGAGATCGATTTTGCTGTTGAGCTCACCACGGGTGATAATCTTAACCTTGACGAATGGGCTAGTAATGAAGCCAGCTTCGAAAAGAGTGAAGTTATCGACTTTACCAGATAAGGCATTAAGAACGTCAGTGTAGACGACCTCGGCCTTAGGATGGATAGACTTGAAACCTTTGAGCTTAGGTACAGCTTGCATCATAGCGCGCTGACCACCCATGAAGGTAGCAGGCATCTTGCGGTGACCAGTACGGGCTTTTTGACCCTTAGTACCACGACCAGCAGTCTTACCACGACCAGCGGCAATACCACGACCAGCACGAGTTGGGCGGGTATTAGCTTCAACGATTAGATCATTATATTTCATTACTTGCTCTCCTTTTCTTTGGTAGCAGTAGTATTCCACTTGGAACGTGGAACCTGAGCTTTAAGACCATCGATAACGGCGTAAGCGATGTTGACCTTGTTGGTAGAACCGAGAGACTTGGAAATCAAGTTCTTGATACCAGTCAAACCAATCACGGAACGAACGATGCTACCAGCGATAATACCAGTACCAGGGGCAGCTGGTTTCATCAAAACGTGAGCACCGGTAACTTTGGTTTCCACTTCGTGGCAGATAGTTTCGCCAGACATGTGGAAGGTTACCATGTTTTTCTTAGCTACGCGGGTAGCTTTTTGAACCGCAGAGGTAACATCGGCGCCTTTAGCGACACCTACACCAACTTTGTTTTTCTTATTTCCAATAGCAACAAGAGCTTTGAAGCGCATACGGCGACCACCTTTGACGGTGCGAGAAACACGATCGATATTGATAGTGATTTCTTCAAATTCCTTTGGTGCAGCTTCACCACGGACGCGATCACGGCGATTGTTGCGGCGCATTGGGCGACCAGCCATATCGCGAGTTTGCTTGGTGGCAGCGACATCGTCAGACATTTTGAGGGTGCCAGCTTTGTTCACTACTTTTGGTTGCTTAGGAGCGGTAGAATTTGCTTCGGCCATATTAGAACTCCAATCCTTCCTTACGAGCTGCATCGGCTAGAGCTGACATGCGGCCAGCGTAGGCGAAAGCACCACGATCGAATACAACTTTTGTGATATTTGCTTTTTTAGCTTTTTTGGCAATTTCTTCACCAATTTTAGCGGCTTTTTCAGTCTTGGTACCAGTTAGTTTAGTGCCAACGGTGGTAGCAGAGACTAAAGTAGTCCTGGTGTCGTCATTGATAATTTGAGCAGAAACGTGAAGATTACTGATATTAACGCTCAAGCGTGGGCGAATTTCAGTACCATGAATTTTTGCACGGGTACGTTTTTGGCGATACAACTTATTCATTATTTCTTCCCTGCCTTTCCAGCCTTGCGAAGAATTACTTCGTCAGCATATTTAATACCTTTACCCTTGTATGGTTCAGGTTTCTTGAAGGCGCGAATTTCAGCAGCAACTTGACCAACTTTTTGTTTGTCAATGCCAGAAACAACGATTTCCATCTTGTTAGTTTTTAATTCGATACCTTCTGGGGCTTTGTATTTCACTGGGTGGGAGAAACCAAGAGACATCTCAATTTCTTTTGGACCACCGGAAAGACGATAACCGACACCATTGATTTCGAGTTTCTTCTCAAAACCTTTGGAAACACCAGTAACGGCGTTGTTTAGAAGTGCGCGTTGTAGACCATGCCAGGCACGAGCTTCAGCTTCGTCATTCTCACGAGTAACGATAATCTGACCGTCTTCGACCTTAGTCACAACGAATTTTTGTACAGGAACCTCGAGTGAACCCTTTGGTCCAGCAACAGTAATGAACTGTTCGCCGACCGTGATTGTCACTCCTGCAGGAATCTGTACAGGTTGTTTTCCGATACGACTCATATCTTCCTTTCAATTAATATTCGGTTAATTTTAACATAAAATAGGGCTTAATTCAAGATGAAAAATAAAAAATACCCCTCTGGAAGGAAGGGGTATAAATAAAATTTTACTTAATTAACAGACTAGATAGTGATAAGATACTTTTTTAATAAATGTAGTACCCTGGAAATATTCCAGATAGAAAAAGCATTGAGGTTGACTCTTCGACGATAATTGCTATGAAATTCATTAAAATAAACGGCATAACATGATTGAATGGTAAATTGCCGTAAATTTGCAATATTAGCAAGATAGGCATTAATATCATCCAGATATATTTAAATCCAGAGAGTTTAACATAATTCTTGCGTTCTAATTTATAGCAATCTATAAATACAAGAACTTCATTACTTAGGCTTATCATAATCAATATCACTAATAGATCACTATTCTCCATCTGATTACAGTATCGAAGGAAGCAGTAGAATAAAGTAAAGACCGCGTAAGCCCCCATAATAAGATACGTCTTAGCGCCATATATCGACTTAGCTATTTTTAATTTTAACCTTTCCGCGGAATCTTCCATACAGATACATGCCGCTATCGCCATAAACCAAAAAAGACCTCCGCATATCTTGTCTCCATTACTCATATTTGATTTAAAAACCATAATTGAGTAGATAACCCCAGCATAAATTAACTTAAATAAGAGAAATAAGTTAAGTACGCGTCGAGAAGGATTAACTGGATAGTCTTCAAATGTGTCTTGCCCAGGATTGGTATAAAAGGGCGGACCATAACTGTCTTCCCAAGGAGTATACCGCATTGAATCTTGTCCAGGATTAGCGTCAATGGGTGGATCATAAAGATCATCCCAAGGACAACACCGCACTAAATCTTCTAATTGAGATCTTTCCTGAGTGGATTTTTTCTTGGTTTTCTTCAATTTTTTACCCCCTTTTTTCTAGAAACTTCAGTACCCGTGATGTTAACAAAGTATTTTTAATAAAAATTTACTTCACTAGCGCATGGATAGTAACTTTTATATTATATAATTTTACGCGTTGGTTGTCAAATTTACAAAATTTACTCTTTAGTCTAAAACATATATAATAAAAGTATGAGTAAAATAAATATCTTACTGGCCAATGCAAATGGTAATCTTGATGAAAGTAAGGAAACTATTTTGACGGCAGTAAAAGAAGTTGAGTCTTATGTTTTTTCAAAATTAAAAATTGATTGGAATATTGATGTAGTGGTAACTGATAGTGCTTATTCAATAATTATTCCGGAAGATGGCGTGGGTGGACAGACTTTTGCGAGTAACTTTATTGTTTCTGCTTTAGATTTGAAGAGTATGTCGATTCCGCGTTTTAAAGAAATGTTAGCTCATGAACTTTGTCATGCTGCGCGTTGGGGAAAGAATGATGAATGGATGAATACCTTGTTTGATGGGATGATTTCGGAAGGGGTTGCAACATATTTTGGTACAGAATTTGCAAAAAATAATAGCGAGAAACAGTTCTTCACTAAAACTATACTAGAGCGCAGTGACGAGGAAAATGAGCGTATCTTAAATGAGCTTCGCGGAAATCTCGACGATAAAAATTACGACTACACTACGATTTTCTTTACGGGTAATGATAAATTGCCACGCTGGTCTGGCTACTCATTAGGATATTATTTGGTGAAGAATTATTTGGAGAAAACACACAAGACAATCGAAGAAGCTTTTGCTGATAAATATGAAGACTTTAGAATTGTGCTTTAGACTTTTATAAAAATACCCCCACCTTTCGGTGAGGGTTGGTGAAGCTTAAGTTCAAGGATTAGCGGCGATAATCCGGGCGATCGGACTTCATCATCCTATGCGCAAGCTGTGTGATCTCCCATTTGTCATTGATTTTAACTTTATGACAGTAGAAATTCTTACCGGTGATTTTCATCTCTTTGTCATTAATTAATTGAACCCGATATTCGTCACGTTTTTCTTGATTTTTTCTGATAATGGCCATCTTCCCCTCCTTGATAAACACAGAAGTAAACTTCGTTATGAAGTAAGTTGCATTAAACTGATTGTTTAACTGAATATTATTATACATTTTTAAATTTTTGTGTCAAAAAAATACC